>JAHIIS010000117.1 GCA_018899075.1 Candidatus Omnitrophota bacterium
ATGGGATTATTATAGGACAGGGGATAAGAGTATCGAAGTTAGTAGTATTGAAAGAGAAATAGGCGGTGTTGAGCATTTTAATGTTTATTCAAAAGAAAGAACCTGGGGCCAGGCTTTTAAAAATGTTGCTTTTGCGCCTGTGCAAGCTGTGAGGGCTGAAGGGCACAATGTGCTTGGCACGCTCGCCCAAAGCTGGGCTCAAAAGGCGATGATAGATAAAGCCGAAAGAAGCGGAAGAAATAAGTGGGCATTGTATGCTTCTGTTGTTGCCGAAGCCGCAGGTTATAGCACTACTGCCCTGGCAGAGTTTGGCGGAAACTCTTCCGGTTTTACCTACCGAGCGCCTTTAAATAAACTTGCTTATAACGCGCAGATTAAGAGCCAACTTAATGATATGGCTAGAGTAGAAAAGAATAAAAAGTCTGATCAGGGTACTGATAAAGTCTTGGCTATGAAAGATTCGGAATACAAGGCATACAAGAAGAGTGATGCTTTTGTAAAAGATTTAGAGGATATGGGTAAATATGATGGGGTTGCAAATATGTCTTTGGGTGACGCAATGGAGGCGCTTGGAAAAACCAAAGCGGGTTTTCATGGAAAACGGGCGTTGGTTAGTGTAGGAAGAGATTTCCTTTCCAAGACAGCGCCCGGAGCAATTACCGCTTGTCTTGACGATACCATGGCTAGAAAGGCTCCCGAATACTGGGGCGGCGAAGGCTCAACAACTGCTGATGATTTCGGCACCCAGGAAAAGTACAACAACTGGCAGTCCAAGCAGGCGCTTAACCGCGCTTATACACTTAATATGGCCGGCGCCGCCATCCACGGCGTAGGGTTAGAGCTGGCAACTGTGTTTGATGAAGATATGGAAATTGCGCATTTTGCCGTACGGGACGATCAAATTGAGATTAGTAAAGGCAATTTAGTTAGCGCAAAGGCCTTGGAAAATGCCGGAGCAACGCGAACGCAGGATGGAAAAAGCCTCACCGTTTCCAAAGAAGCTATGTTAAAGTTTATAAAGAAAGATGAGTTAAGCAAAGAGGAGTATGAGAAACGATATGCCGAAGCCGTTGACTCAATAGGCACTGGAAAAACTTTCGAGATAAGAAATAACGTTATTAGCATGGCTAACAAAGTTTTTGATGTCGAAAAAGTGTGGGAGATTACCAATGGGAAAGGGGTAACGAGGGAAAACGACGTTATTCTAATTTCGCATGAGGCTTTGGAGAGGGATTTTGCAGGGCAATGGAAAGTAATGGATAAACCGGCAAGTTTTGGGGAAAACATTATTAACGCGATGGCCGGCTCTCAAATTACCCCGATTATAAGAGGGTTTACTTTTGGGTACAGCGGTTTTTATAAAGAGGGAGGCAAAATCAAACAAAGGGACTACACTTCGGCCCAGTGGGTTAACTACCTTACCAATTTGCAGGGTGTCTCCGGCGCGTTTTCTTCGGTGTCAGCCATGAGGAATTATTGGGCAAATATGTATATGGGCGGGGTTAGCAATAATATCGCTGGCACTGCCTGCACTATTGAGCCGGTTGCTAAGCTATTTGGCTTTATGCCCGAAAGAGGGATAGTCAGACCTGCCGACGCTAAATATCCGGAAAATGAAGGCTACCGCATTTACTTTAAGAATACAGCGGACCCATTAAAGTCAGCTTTCGTAAAACCTTACTTTTACAGCGGCCCGTATCCGGCGCAGACTATTATCGACCCGACCATTGAACAGCAGAGAATGCAAACATACACCGAACCGGTGTCTGCGGATAACCCAGGCCCCTTTTAACCAGATGAAAATGAACGCCAAAGATAAAACACAACAAGGAACCTTTATCGACTGGCAGGGCAAGCGCTGGATTAAAGCCGTAGCCCTAGCTGTGATAGCCGCCTTTTTGTGGCAGGATGTGGCCTGGGCTATACCCGATATCCCTCTGCTTAACCCTCGGCGCACTTCATCTATGTCAACGGGCTCAACGAGCCAAACGAACATAACCTCAAACCCCGAGCTCTTTAACCGCGTAGTTGCCGAATCCATCCACCGCTTCTTATCGCCGTTAGCGGACAAACCCCTGGAGTATCTCCAGATCAGCGATAGAGTAACCCTCGACTTAACGAACCAACGAACCAACGAACCAACGATTTTAACCAAATCCCAACTCGACCAGATATATGCCTGGCTCAAAGACCCGCAAACCGGCACTGTCCCCTGCTCGGCATACGTGTTATATAACCTTTTAGAAGGCAAAGGTATCGATGTTCAGGTGGAAGAACTATCCACCCTGCTGCTCATCATTGACATCTTAGCCGGTAACATACAGCCGCCCACGAACAATAGACAAAAAGACAGCCTAACGTCATTGCGAGGAGAGAGCCCCGAAGGGGCGAACGACGACCTGTCCTCCGAAGCTTTAGCGAAGGAGGAAGGCGACGAAGCAATCCCTGACACCGAGAAATGGGAGGTCAAACAGGGAATAGCTGCTGTGTCCGATGCGCAGCTAAAATTAGACGGAGCAGAAGTCTTATCTTCGGATTATCAGATTAAAGACGGCATCATCGAATACCGGGCCAGGGCAGGCGCAGGCAACGAAATCCGCCTCATCTTAAGAGGCGAAAAAGATGAGGCCCTTCCTGAGGCCACTAACCAGATTGCCTATTCTTCGGTGTATGAAGGCGCCGAGCACTGTATTGCTGTGGGTGATATCGTCAAGGCAAACCAGGCCCAGGCGATTACATCAGGCGCAACCTACGACTACCGCGTAATCCTTCAAGGCACCAGTTTAACCTCCCAAAGATACACCCAGGATTACGAAACGCTTGAGGCAGAAGTC
>JAHIIS010000118.1 GCA_018899075.1 Candidatus Omnitrophota bacterium
ATTTGCAGGATTTAGCGAAAGACCTCCATCATTACTACGAAAAACATAAAGTAGTCACGCAAGAACCCGCACTCACTCAGGCGAGATTAGTTTTAGTAGATGCCGCAAGAGTTGTCCTTGATAACGGCTTGCGCCTCTTATCTGTCTCGGCGCCCGAGAAGATGTAACCCTAAAGGTCTAATCCTAAAGGATAGACTTTCATAATTCATTTTTAATGAAAGGTCTAATGTTTTCCTCCCTCAAACTATACCTTAACCAGAATATCGGGCTTAAAGATTTAGCCCGGACTCTCCTGGATTACAATTATCAATCCTGCGCCGGGGTCAATCAGGAAGGCGACTATAGCGTGCGAGGGGGAATTGTCGATATCTTTCCGGTAACTTTTGAAAGCCCTATCCGCCTGGAGCTTACGGGCAGCCGGATAGATTCCATTCGCAGTTTCGATGTAATTTCCGGCAGGACCCTGGACAGCCACAGGCTGGTCATTATCCTGCCCCGCTACCTTTTCAAGAGAGGGCAGGTTAAAAAGACCTATGCTGCTTTCGGGGACAAATTACCTATCGCCAATTTTGTCGATATAGAGGCCGGCGATTATGTGGTCCATATCAATCACGGTATCGGCAGATACCTGGGGATAAAAAAGTTAAAGGCCGGCGGCAACTACCTTGACCATATGGTAATCGAATATGCTGACGGAGATAAACTTTATGTGCCCACCGGGGAGGTGCACCTGGTCAACAAATATATTGCATTTGTCGGGCGGGCCCCGAAACTTTCCAAGCTGGGCAGCAAAACCTGGCAGAGCATAAAAAAGAGAACCCAAAAGGGGATTCTTTCCCTGACCAGTGAATTATTGAGGATACAAGCCGCCCGCTACGCTTTAGCCGGACACCGTTTTCCTCCCGATAGCGACTGGCAGGAACAATTAGAGGAGTCTTTCGTCTATCAGGAGACGCCCGACCAGGCTAAAACTACGCGGGAGGTAAAGCTGGACATGGAGTCTCCCCGTCCTATGGACAGGTTAATTTGCGGCGAGGTCGGGTATGGAAAGACAGAAGTGGCGCTTCGCGCCGCCTTTAAAGCGGTAATGGATAACAAACAAGTAGTGATGCTGGTTCCCACCACAATCCTTGCCGAACAACACTACTATACCTTTACGCAGAGGTTAAAAGATTTTCCGGTAAATGTGCGGATGCTCAGCAGATTCAGAAGCCCCCGGGAACAGGAGGAGATTGTCTCGGGCATCCAGCAAGGCACAGTGGACATAGTTATCGGTACCCACAGGCTGTTTTCTGCGGATATAAAATTTAAAGATTTAGGATTGGTTATTATCGATGAAGAGCAGCGTTTTGGGGTGAGACACAAAGAGAAATTAAAGCAGCTCAGGCTTTTGGTAGATGTGTTGACCCTGACCGCTACCCCTATCCCCCGCACCTTATATATGTCTTTAATGGGCGCGCGGGATATGTCGATAATAAATACCCCGCCCCTGGGAAGAGTCCCTATTGAAACGCGTGTCCTGGAATATGACGAGGGCTTGATCAGAAAAAGTATTCTCAGGGAAATGGATAGGCGCGGACAATGCTTTTTTATCCATAACAGAGTCAAAGACATAGAGAAAATTAAGAAAAAAATTGAAAACATTATCCCGGAAGCGAAAATCTCAGTTGCCCATGGCCAGATGCCCGAAAGGCAGCTCGAAGAAATTATGCTGGGGTTTATTCAAGGCAATATCGATGTATTGGTATCTACCACAATAGTCGAATCGGGCATCGATATACCCAATGCCAACACGCTTATCGTCAACCGCGCAGACCTCTTCGGCCTTGCCGACCTTTATCAGCTAAGGGGCAGAGTCGGCCGGTTTAAATATAAGGCCTATGCCTATTTTCTCATTCCCCGCGGCTATGCCTGGACAGAGGATGCCAGGAGACGGCTTAAGGCGATTGAAAGGTTTGCTGCGCTTGGCTCGGGATTTAAGATTGCTATGGAAGATTTACAGATTCGCGGGGCGGGCAATCTCCTGGGCACCGAGCAACACGGCTGGATTTTGGCAGTGGGCTTTGACCTTTACTGCCGCTTACTCAGAGAAACCATAACCGAACTTTCTAACCCTAAAGGGTAGACTTTCATAATTCCTTTTTAATGAAAGGTCTAAGAATAATTAGCAGGTTGCACAGATGAAGAGAATATTTACTATAATTTTACTTTTGCTCTTTATACAACCTTTATCTGCCCAGACGGCCGATGATTCGACTCCACTCACTATCGACCCTGAGCGTAGTCGAAGGGTCGATGAAATTGTCGCTATAGTAAACGATGAAGTAATTACGCAGACAGACCTGGACCGGGTTTTAGCTACAATCGAAACCGAATACAGAACTATTTATCCGGATTCTCGGGAATTTACTCAAAAGCTTAAACTGGCAAAGGAGAATATTGTC
>JAHIIS010000119.1 GCA_018899075.1 Candidatus Omnitrophota bacterium
CCCTGGCCGTTTCAGCCGATTGAGCGGGAGCCTGAATCTCTGCCTGGCCGAATTTAACCAGGCGTGGGCCAAAAAGCGTTCCCTTTAATTGGACAGCATAAACATGCCTTACCCCTATATAAATACCTACGGTGGTCTGAAAATTAAAACCGATCACTTTCTCTATCCTTTTGTTTTAGGGGTCTTTTCTTGTTCCGGCTGAGGCCTTGCCTCTCTGATCTGAGACCTCAACCAGGCATCGATTGCTCTTTTGTCAAACCGCCAGACATGCCCTACCTTAATTCCGGAAATTTTCTTCGCGTGCAGCCAGTTATAGATAGTCTGCTTCTGCAATTTCAGATAAGCAGCCAACTCATCTACGTCCATCAGCCTAGTCATACAGGCCTCCCTATTAACTTACTTAAACTTATGTATAATTACATATACCATAAGAAATTTACCTTGTCAAGTGTTTTTTTTACTTTTTTTACTTGTTTAGGAAACTGGTCAGGGTGGGGAACAGTTCTTCAAGGTAATGGATTTTAAAGAAAAGGAAATTAATAATTGATTGTAATGATGATAGGATAGGTATCTGCGGGTGTGGGTCTGCCCAGCCCGAGTGGATCGGGATTATTCTTTGGGTGAACTTCGATATTGGCAGTAAGTGTATAATTGGGGTCACTGATTGTAACTAAATCTGTAATCGGCCATACGGTAGTGGTAAGGTCGTATCCAGCTGGAGGTGCTGTTCGGCATCTCCACAAAGCATGCTGCATGCCTGCTTCAGTAGCATAATAGGCCCGGGCGCGCCTAATTTGATGGTAAGAGGTGCCAAAATGGCCGGTAGAAATTATCAATGTCGCACCCCCTAAAATAAGGAGCATAAGAACAAGGCTGATAACTATCAACATAGCCACGCCTTTTCTGCTATTCACCATCTCTGCGCCTCCTTAAACCAATCTTAATAAAACTTTAACAGAATGTCAAGGAAATTTTAAGAATCCACTAATTTCCTCTTTAATACCTTGCCTGTGGGGGTCTTGGGTAAACTTTCTCTAAATTCAATTAAACGGGGAATCTTATAATTAGCAATTCTTCCTTTACAATAACCGATAAACTCGCTTTCGCAGGCGGAACAGCCCTTGTGCAAAACTATAAAGGCAAGAGGCAGCTCTCCCTTGGACTTGTCTTTCTTTCCCACCACTGCTATCTCTTTTATCTTGGGATGGTCTTTCAGGACATTCTCTATTTCCGAAGGATAGACATTCATCCCGTGAATAAGAATCATTTCTTTCTTGCGCCCCACTATATAAATATAACCATCGCTATCTATTTTGGCCATATCCCCGGTAAACAGCCAGCTGCCCCTGATGGCCTTTTTGGTCTCCTGCGGCCGATTGAAGTATCCCATCATTACATTAGGCCCCTTGACGATTAGCTCACCGACTTCTCCATATGCGGCTTCGCTTTCGTCTTCTCTAACCACTTTAACTTCTACTCCGGGAAGAGGCAGGCCTATAGAGCCGGGCTTTTGTATACCTTGCAAAGGATTAAGAGAAACTACGGGAGAGGCCTCCGTTAAACCGTAGCCTTCTAAAAGAGGAATTCTTTTAAACTTTTCTTTAAATGCCCTCAAGGTCTCAAGGCTCAAAGGAGCCGCCCCTGAAATACATATCCTGATTCGCAAAAACACCTGGAGAATAGCCGGTAAGCTAAGGCCTTGCAAAATATCAAATAACTGGGGTATGCCCACGATTATTGTAACCCGGTTTAAGAGAATACTGCGTAAAACCTTCCGGAATGGCCTGACTGACTTAACAATTATAATCCTGGCCCCTGCATAAAGAGGAATCAATATGCACACCATCAAGGCAAAAGAATGAAACATCGGTAAAATAAGCAAAAACCTGTCTTGAGGGCTAATTTCCAGGGCGCGAACAGAAGAGAGCACATTGGAACAGAGATTCTGGTGGGAAAGCATCGCCCCTTTGGGAAAGCCGGTGGTTCCGGAGGTATAAATCAGTAAAGCCAAATCTTGGGGATTTATATCAAAAGATGAGTCTTTAATCCGGTTTTTAACAATAATCTGATTCCAATAAAGGAATTTATCATCTTCTTTATCCGTCAGGATAATATTTTCCAGATTTAATAAACCTTCTGTCTCTTTTTGTTTTTCCCCTGAAAGTTTCTGCAGGATCTGCAGAAAATCGGAAGAGCTTATTAATAATCTACTGCGGGAATCTTTAAGGATGTGCTTCAGTTCATTGAAGCTTAAAAATACATTCAAAGGGACGCAAACCGCCCCTGCCTTTAAAATAGCGAAAAGCGTAATGATAAATTCCGGACAGTTATTTAAAAGAATAGCCACTTTCTCGCC
>JAHIIS010000120.1 GCA_018899075.1 Candidatus Omnitrophota bacterium
CCCCCGATAAAGCGCTTCTTTATCCTGTATCTTCTTTTTGCAGGGTTTCTCTTTCCACAAATTTTTTATTTCCGAAAGCAGCCCATCCGGTTGAACCACTTTTAGAAGCCCCTCCTTTTCTAATTTTTCCAAAAATCTTTCCTGCTTGGTCGAAGCCCTGGTCCTTTTTTGCGGATTAAATACCAGGGTGTATTTCTCCGCGCTTACCGCCTCCGAAACCATAGAGATGCTTTCGCCGGAGACAAGAATAATATCGCTTAACCCCAGTATCCCACCCACTGCTTCGGGAATATTTTTTTCGTTGGCGATAAGCAGCAGTTTACACCGGGGAAAATCGGCAAAATTTTCCTTTAATAATCCCTCTACTGCTTTAGGTGTGCGCCGGGAGGTGCTAATCAAGAGCCGGCAGTTTAAATTATCTGCGGCAACTTTGAGCCGGGAGATAACCTTATTTATAAGTTCGCGAGTCAACCTGTATTCAGCCGTATCTCCTCCGATGAGCACCCCGATAGTCGGATTATCATTGTGTAATGTGTAATCTGTAATGTGTAGTTTCTCTTTCAAGATATTGGCCTGTTCCTGCAAATACTGCCGGTCGATAATGTTGGGGGCGATTCTCGTCAGCAAGACATTATCTCTCGGTTTTATCCGGTCATGCTCGGGGGCTATTACTAAATCGAACCTGCCTAAGCCCAAAAACGATGGCCTCATCAAGACGACATTGCGGGCGCTGTTTTTATAGGAAAGAAAGAGATTTACCGAAGATAAAGACGAGCCGGCAGAAACAATTACGTTAGCGGGTGTTTCCATTAATTCGCGAAATGAATCTTTCTTTAAACAAAACCGAAGGCAGGCAAGGCAGCTGCGGCAGGCAGGAGCGCTGAAAACAGAACCAAGGTTAAGCAGGAGGCGGCAAAACCCGTTTCTAAATTTGACCTCTACTATTTTAGTATCCACCCGGGCATCCCGCGCGCCCTGGCCTAATTTTCTTTTTTGAATTATCCCGGCCAGCGCTTTTGACTGATTCAGGTGCCCGGCCTTGCCGTCGCTTAATATTAAGATAGAGTAAGGCCTTTTGCTGCTTTTACCGCTTACAAGGGAGTAAAAAGACTTCTCTTGCTCATCCCCGGCTATTTTAAGTTCGATACCAAGCGCAAGAATCTTAAACTTGTATCTCCCGGATTCTAACAGCGGAATGAGCCTGGCGGCGTCTTTCTCCGTTGTGATTACAGTTTCGATTCGATTCTCCAGACACAGCCGCTCTATCGTCTTTAAATCTTTTTTGCTATACCGGTGATGGTCGCAAAAATAAAATTTTAAAGAAACCTCTGCGCCTAATAAACTTAAAGTCCCGGTGAAAGAGCGCGGGTTTTCAATGCCCGCAAGAACTGCGATGCGTTGATTCTTTATTGCAGAAGGTTCTGTCTTTTCCCCGCAGGGCAGACTGCGCAAAGAACAGGGAAGGTGCATTGCTTCATAAACCGGGGCATTGCGATTATATCTTCGCAGCTCCTTCTTAAGCGGCTCTATGCCTTCCTTTGCCAGATCCCTCCTGGTTAAAAGAAATACGTCCGCCCGCTTCAAAGAGGAAAGCGGTTCTCTTAATATCCCGCGGGGAATGAGCCTTCTGTTTCCGAAAGGCAGCTGCGAATCAATTAAAACGATATCCAGGTCCCGCCCCATCCGCCAATGCTGGAACCCATCGTCCAAAATAACCGTATCCGCGCAATAGCGCCTTAAGGCATCTGCGGCAGTCTTTATCCTGTCTCTGCCCGCCAGGACAGGGACATCTTTAAATTTATCTTTAAGCATATAAACTTCGTCTTTCCCGTATCCCCGGATTAAAATCGCCGGATTTCTCCCTTCCTGCTTGAGAAACCTCACCAGGGCCTCTACCAGAGGCGTCTTTCCCGTTCCGCCCCAGGCGATATTGCCTACACTAATAACTCTGCAATCCGGTTTATAGGATTTAAACAGTTTTATGCCGTAGCAAAATAATATCAACCTGACAAGAAAGCCGTAGATAAAAGAAAACAAAAGCAGAAAAAAGCAAAAGAGCGCCGCCGCCGCTCCTTTCCTTCTGTCTTTCACTAAATCAATATAATATTTTTTGAAGTTTTCTGTTATCCTTTTTGGCGCCACTATTAAATCTCGCCGGCTTTTTTCAGGCTAATTTTGGTAAAAAGCGGACCGATGATTTCGTAGATTACCGTGGTTGCGACTATAGTCGTAAAAATTATACCGCCTAATTGGGGAAATTCTGCCTTGGCAATTAAGGCCACGCCTAAAGCCACGCCGGCCTGCGGCAGTAACGCCAGGCCGATATAATTTTTCATCCTTGCCGGCACGCAAGCAACCACCCCTCCCAGATACGAGCCGCCTATCTTTCCTAAAGAGCGAAAGATGATATAACCAAGGCCTAATAACCCTAAACCCCTGAGCAGGCCTATCTCCAGGTTTGCGCCCGCCAGCACAAAAAATAAAAGATACAAAGGAGAATCTATGGCTCTTAAAGCATCGAAGAATTTAAAGCTTACCTTGTGCGCGTTAACTAAAACTGCGGCCATAGACATATTGGCCAAAAGCACGGAAAAGTTAAAATAAAGCGCCAGCCCCGTGTTGAGGAAGATAAAGCCTAAGGTATAAATAAGCAAATCGGACGGCGTAGCAACAAAGCGGGATAAATAAGACAAGACAAGAGCTAAAGCTCCTCCCAGTACAAAAGCGCCGATAACCTCTAATAAAGAGTGGAACATTGCCTTAAAGAGGAAAGCGCTGGAGGCTGTATGGACAAACAAGGCCTTAGCGATAGCAAAAGAAAGAGCAAAAATAATCAGGCACCAGGCATCATCGATTGCCACTATTCCTAACAGCGTATCGGTAAAAGAGCCCTTGGCTTTGTATTCTCTCACCACCATCATTGTGGCCGCCGGAGCTGTAGCCGAAGATATAGCTCCAAAGAGTATAGCGATATAAAAGGGTTGTTTTAATATAAACAAAAAGGCAAGGGTAACTAATAGCCAGGCGCCGGCTGCCTCAAAAGTAGAAATCCATAAAACAGGCCTGCCAATCTTACGGAATCTCTCTAAAGCAAAATTTTGCCCGATACTAAAAGCAATCAGGCCCAGAACTATATTAGAAATAAGGCCGGAGGAAGATAAAACACCTTCACTGACTAAATTTAAAACCGAAGGGCCGATAATAATACCCAGGAGAAGATAAGCGGTAATTACAGGAATCCTGAGCTGGCGAATAAGTTTACCCGCTAAAAGGCCGGCTAAGAGGATAAATCCTAAACTTAGAATAGTCATTTAATAACCCCTCTTTCCCGAAAGACCGCCAGGATAATATCAAACAGGCTAATCATTCCTGCCAGTTTCCCCTCTTCGACAACAGGAAGGCGGGCTATACTATGTAATTTCATCAGGGAGCGGGCCTTGTTGATATCTATCTCGGGCTCAGCAGTTACAAAATGCGTATTCATTATATCGTCCACCACAACTAAAATTCCCATTTCGCTGGAGATATCCGCCCCTAAAAAATCCTCTTCTTTAGGCTCCATCTCCAGAAAAGGGACGGTCATCAACATCTTGGACAAATCTTCACTGTAAGGCTGAAAGACTTTTAAGATATCCTCAAAATTGATAATTCCCACTAAGGCATTATCTGCTTCAACAACCGGAAGGGTATGAAAATTATATTTTTGAAAAGTCTTGATTAACTGACTTAAGGTGGTTGACCTCTTTACCGTAACCACCTCTTTGGTCATACAATCTTTAACTTTCATTAATCCACCTCCTGATTAATTCCGTATTTTTAAGAGTTGCGCCTTTGTTTTCACGGGTTACCTCTTTTGCTCTCTCGCCCAGTTCCTTTCTCAATACAGGGTTATCCAGGAGCCTTAGGCAGATATCCTTTAACTGCTGCGCATCTTTTACCGCCACCGCCGCTTTTTTGTTAAGAAAAGTCTTGGCGATGTTA
>JAHIIS010000121.1 GCA_018899075.1 Candidatus Omnitrophota bacterium
GATGGGGGACTTTGGGATTCTGGTTTATGGGGGCTTTAGCAAGTCAAAGGCGCTTTTCTTTAACTTTATATGCGCGCTTGCCGCCGTATTGGGCGCTGTTATAGGATATATTCTATCCGGCATCACGGAAAATTTCTCTTTATTTCTGGTTCCCTTCACTGCCGGAGGTTTTATCTATATCGCTGCCTCGGATTTGATACCCGAGCTGCATAAACAAAAGGATAGCAAAAGGGCAAATGCTGCCTTTGTCGCTTTTATCTTAGGCCTTGTCTTCATGGCCCTGGCTAAACTTGTGGCATAAAATTATATATAAAAATAGAAAGTTAGACTGGGGGGTGGAAAATGAAATTAAAAGGCAGCAGAACAGAAAAAAATCTTCTGGCGTCTTTTGCCGGAGAGTCTCAGGCGAGAAACCGCTATACCTATTTTGCCGGTGTAGCCAGAAAGGCGGGTTTTGAGCAGACAGCGGCAATCTTTTTAGAGACAGCGGACAATGAGAAGGAGCACGCCAAAAGGTTCTTTAAACTTTTGGAAGGCGGGGACGTAGAGATTATAGCTTCTTATCCGGCGGGGGTGATAGGAGACACTGCGCAGAATCTGCAGGCCGCAGCCGCCGGCGAGAACCTGGAGTGGACAAAACTCTACAAAGAGGCGCAAGAGCTGGCGCGCCAGGAGGGTTTTGAAGAGGCAGCGGCTCAATTTAAGGAAATCGCAGAAGTAGAAGAACAACACGAAAAGAGATACAGAAAATTGCTCAAGAACGTAAAAGAGGGCAAAGTATTCAAAAAGGATAAGGCAGTTAAGTGGAAATGCCGCAATTGCGGCTACGTCCACGAAGGCAAAGAGGCGCCTGAGGAGTGCCCGGCCTGCGCGCATCCACAAAGCTATTATGAGCTGCTTTGCGAAAACTATTGATGCGTCATTGCGAGCGAAGCGTAGCGAGTGAAGCAATCCCTCTTTTGAGATTGCTTCGTCGCTATCGCTCCTCGCAATGACGGAAGAAAGCGAGGGTATTATGAAAGGATATGTTTGTAAGGTCTGCAAATTTATTTCAATCAATGGAAGCGCCCCGGATAAATGCCCTGTGTGCGGTGCGCCCAGGACGGCTTTTGAGGAAAAAGAGGATGCTATAAAGACGCTCAAAGACGAGAATAATTTGACCGAATTAGAGAAAAAGCACATCCCTGTTATCACTGTGGTAAAAAAATGCGGATTGATACCCGAGGGCTGCCTGGATGTCCATGTAAAGATGGGCGAAATCCAGCATCCGATGCAGGCCGAACATTATATTGCGCACATCGATTTCTATATAGACAAGGAGTTTATCTCCAGGGTTATGTTGACCCCGGAAAAACTCAATCCGGCGGCGGCGCTGCATTTAAAGGCCTCAAGCGGCAGACTTGCCGCGATAGAACTCTGCAATTTACACGGGGCCTGGATTAAAGAAACCGAATTGTAAAGATTACAGAGGTGGCAGCAATGGATAATAAAGTAAAGGTCTATACCACCCCCACCTGCCCGTATTGCATCAGGACTAAGCAGTTCTTGAAAGAGAATAATATTGAATTTGAGAATATCGATGTCTCCGCAAACCAGGAAGCTGCGCAGGAGATGACGGAGAAATCCGGGCAGATGGGCGTGCCGGTACTGGACATCAACGGGGAGATTGTCGTAGGATTCGACAAAGACAAGATAAGCCAGCTGCTGGGACTGTGATATATAAATCACAATTTACTTGTGCAATGTGTAAAGTGTAATGTGTAATGCTGGTTAAATGTTTTGTTGTGTAATGGAAAAACATTATAATTTAAGTCAAAAAATAATTTTTCTTCTCCATTCCACATAGTATCATTACACTCACATTACACATTAAACATTGAACATTACACAGAATACTAAATTGTTTGTAAGTTGTGTAAATATGTCAACCATATACGACCTTATTATAATTGGCGCAGGGCCGGCAGGGATAACTGCCAGCGTATATGCCGCCCGTAAAAGGATGAGTTTCCTGGTTATTAGCAGGGATATCGGCGGGCAGGCGGCCTGGAGCGGAGATATTGAGAATTACACCGGTTATCAATTTATTAGCGGGCCTGAGCTGATAGCGAAGTTTGAAGAACATCTGAAAAGATACGATATTGAATTAAAAGAAGGCGAAGAGGCAACAGAAGTCAAAAGAAAAGAAAATTTTGTTTCGGTTAAAACCGAAAAAAACACCTATGAAGCAAAAACGCTAATAATCGCCTCTGGCAAAAGGTCGAGAGAACTCGGCGTGCCCGGAGAGAAAGAGTTTAAAAACAGGGGCCTTACATATTGCGCTACCTGCGACGGCCCTTTATTTGCCGGCAAAGACGTAGCGGTTATCGGAGGAGGAAATTCCGCCTTAGATGCGGCCTTACAATTGATGAATATAGCCAGGCATATCTACATTATCAATATAACTTCGACTCTCGGCGGGGACCCGGTAATGCGGGAGAAAGTCAGCGCCAGCGAAAAGGTATCTGTCTTAAATGAGAC
>JAHIIS010000122.1 GCA_018899075.1 Candidatus Omnitrophota bacterium
GAGTGGCGATGAATACGATATATTTGTGAGATTAAGGGAGCAAGATAGAAGCCAACTTATAGATTTGGATAATTTATTTATTACTTCAACGGCGGGAAAGCAGATCCGCCTTTCTAACATAGCCGCAATAGAGCAGCAAAAAGGCCCGGTAAAGATTGAGCGTAAGGGGCAGGAGAGGATAGTGTATGTCGGCGCAAATATCTACGGAAGGGATTTAGGCAGCGTAGTTCGCCAGGCGCAGGAGAAGCTTTCCCGGATTACCCCTCCTTTTGGTTTCTCTTATACATTTAGCGGGGCCCGCGAAGAACAGCTGAAGGCCTTTCGCTGGCTTTTCTTTGCCCTTATTTTAGGAGTAATTCTTGTGTATATGGTGATGGCTTCATTGTTCGAATCCTTTAAGCATCCTTTTGTAATTCTTTTTTCTATTCCTTTTGCAATGATTGGGGTAATCTGTTCTCTTCTTTTAACCAATCAGAGATTAAACGTCGATTCCTTTATCGGAATAATATTGCTTACGGGGATCGTAGTCAATAATGCCATTGTTTTAATCGATTATATTAATACCTTGAGAAGAAAAGGATTGGACTTGATGGAGGCGATAACAGAAGGGGCAAGGACCCGCCTTCGCCCGGTTTTGATGACAGCTATCACGACTATAGTGGGACTTCTGCCTTTAGCCTTGTTCAAAGGCGAAGGCGCAGAGGAATGGCGCGCCTTAGCCACAGTAGTAATCGGCGGGTTAGCCGTGTCTACATTGATTACCCTGGTTTTAATTCCCACCCTTTATTCTGTGTTTGAGAGGAGGTCTTAAATGGAGAGCACCAGGTATATGGCCAATGTAATCACCGCGGCCAATCTTTTCTTCGGGGCAATGTCCATATTCCTTTCAGTTATCGGAAAATATATTCCGGCGGCCTGGATTATCTTTTTTTCTATCATCTTTGATATTGCTGACGGAAAGATTGCCCGGATGAGTAACGGGCCTTCGGAATTTGGCAAACAATTCGACTCCTTAGCGGATTTAGTCTCTTTTGTGGTGGCTCCTTCGGTTTTGGCGTTCACTTTGAATTGCCCCGCTTTCTTTCTCTGGCGCCTTTTGGTGTGCCTGATGGCCGTCTTCTGCGGCGCCTTTCGCCTGGCCAGATTTAATATCGAGGCGGAAGACAAGATTCCCCTTTTCTTTAACGGGCTGCCGACTCCCGGCTTTGGGGCGCTTACGGCATCTATTGTCCTCGTTCATTATAAGTATAATTTAGATGTCGACCCCCAAATCATCTCGGTGATAGTGGCAATCCTGGCAATGATGATGGTCTCACGTATTAAATATCCTACCTTTAAAAATGTAGCTTTGTTTCAGTGGAAATATCTGCTCGGCTTTGCTATAATATTGACCACGCTATTCATTATTCCTGAATTAGTGGTTTTTGTTTTGTCATTAGCCTACGTGGTTTTAATGCCCATTAAAGCAAACCTTACGAGAGAGGAGAAAGGATGAAACCAATAGTAATACTTTTAATTAGTGTTTCGCTTACCAGTATAGGCCAGCTGATTCTAAAAAAGGGATTACTTATTGTCGGGCCGATTGAGAGGGTGGGGTTAAGGTTCTTTCAGATGCTGGTCAATCCTCTGGTGATGTTGGGGATAGCCTTCGCTATTTTGGGCTGGGCAGCCTATGTTATGGCACTTTCGAAAGCGGAGTTAAGTTATGCCTATCCGATTTGGAGCCTGACTTACGTAATTGTGCCTCTGCTTTCTTTGTTTGTTTTCAGGGAAAGCATTTCTTTGCTAAAGATGGGCGGCCTTGGCTTTATTTGTTTGGGGGTATTGTTGGTAGCGGTGAGCGTAAGATGAATTTCAAAATCGGGTTGGCTTTAGGCGGAGGAGGTGTGCGCGGCCTTGCCCATATCGGCATTTTTAAGGTATTTGAAGAGGCGAATGTGCCTATCGACCTTATTGTGGGCACAAGTATGGGGGCGGTAATTGGTGGGGCTTACGCTCTTTCAGGCCGAAGCTCCAGTTTGGATTTAGAGCAGAAGATGTTGGGGCTGCTTAAGAGAAAAGAGATTGCTAAACTTGAGTCTTTAGCAGCGGAATCAAGGCCGGAAGAGAAGAAAATGCTCATTGAGGGGCTTGTTGCTTTTGTTAAGGACTTGCTTCTCTGGAATCTTAAAGGGGTTAAACGCTGGATTGCCAACGGCGCAGAAATTAAGGCATTGGTTAAAGAGTCGGTAGAAGATGCCGATTTCAGCCAGACGAAGATTCCCTTTGCCTGTGTCGCCTGCGATTTAAAAACCGGCCAAGAGGTTGTTTTAAATGAAGGCAGAATGGCCGAGGCCGTTATGGCCTCAGGTTCTGTCCCGGCTGTATTTCCCCCGGTGCAATCCGGAGAGAGGCTTTTGATTGACGGGGGCATAACCAGCGAGGTCCCGGTAGAGGCAGCGCGCAGGCTCGGCGCAGACTTTGTTGTTGCCGTTAACGTGGAGTCTAAAATCTTTTACAACAACTTCAGGCACGGAATGGATATCCTTTTTCAATCGGATGAAATCAGGTCGCACGAATTAGTCCGCTTGAAACTTAAACTGGCGGATTTCGTTATTCAGCCGGGGGTAGGGAATATTAGCTGGGCGGCTTTTTCTAAAGGCGAAGAATGTATCCGGGAAGGGGAGAAGGCCGCGCGCGCAGCTTTAGCCGGCCTTAAATCTGCTATCGCCAAAAAGAGAAGAACCTATATTCTTAAAAAGCTCTTTGGGATAGGAAGGCGGAAAAGATATGGATATCAAAACAAGGATTAAAAACTACACCCGGGTACAGACCATCAAAGCCCTGATTAGTTTACTCCCTAAATTTTCTAACAAAAATCTGATTAAAATGACTTATGTAGCTGAAAAACTTACTGATACCGATTGGACGAAGCGTCAGATTAGAGAAATCAGGAAGTATTTCCAGGCCGGCCATCCGGCGGTGGAATTTGCCCGCAGGATGGCCAGGGGCCTAAGCCCCAATTGCCGGGATAAATTCGTGCGCAACTTTATTATTAACGCGGGAATTACAGGCATCAATAAGCATATGGAATACGCCAAAATTCACGGCTATGAACCACCGTGGTTTATCCTCTTCAGCCCCACGATGAGGTGCAATCTTAGATGCGTAGGTTGCTCCACCCGCGAATATGCCAGAGATACGGATTTGCCCTTTGAAATTATGGACAGGGTTTTGACAGAAGCAAAGGAAGAGATGGGCGTATATTTTGTGGTTACCGAAGGCGGAGAGACGTTTGTGCGTGAGGATATGCTGGATTTTTATGCCCGCCATAATGATGTTTCCTTTCAAGTTTATACCAACGGCACCTTAATCGATAAAAAGATGGCTAAAAGATTAGCGAAATTAGGAAACGTTGCTCCGGTAATCAGCGTAGAGGGCTTTGAAAAAGAGACAGATGAGCGAAGGGGAAGAGGGGTCTGGCAGAAAGCGATGCAGGCGATGGATAACTTAAAAAAAGAGGGTGTCTTTTTTGGTTTTTCTGTTACCCACCATCGTCATAATACGGATGCAATAACCAGCGATGAGTTCTTTGATTTTATGATTAATAAAGGCTGCTACATCGGCTGGTTCTTCCAGTATATCCCTTTAGGCAAAAATCCCGATATATCTTTGATGGCTGCGCCCGAACAGCGCAATAAATTGCGCCGGGCTGTGGGCAGGGTAAGGAATACCAAGCCCATCTTTATCGGCGATTTCTGGAACGACGGACGTTATGTCAACGGTTGTATTGCCGCAAGGCAGTATTTGCACATTAACAATAAAGGAGATGTAGAGCCCTGTGCCTTTATGCATTTTGCCGTGGATAATATTCGCAATAAGACCCTGAAGGAGATAATGGAATCCCCGTTTTTTAGGGCCATCAGAGAACGGCAGAATGCTGTAGGCGCTGCCCGTGCGTATAGCGACAATATGCTTACTCCCTGCTGCGTAATCGACCAGCCCTGGGTCCTTCGGGAGATTGTTAAAGAGTATGGAGCGCATCCGACTGATGGGGCGCACGATTTATTGGACGGCCCTGTGGCGCAAGCCTTAGATGAATATAGCAAGAGGCTGCATGAAATCTACGACCCCGTCTGGAAAAGGGATTACGCATGAGCCTGCTTTTCAGGAAGATTTACCGGCTTTCAGGGTTAATCTTTCCTTTGATTTATTTCTTTACTGATAAGCGCACTGCTATATTTTGGCTTTCTTTGGCAACC
>JAHIIS010000123.1 GCA_018899075.1 Candidatus Omnitrophota bacterium
AGGCCTTAAGTAGGGAGCTTGCGGCGCAAGTTAGATGACGCGCTCATGTACTTGCATTTGCGGTCAAATTGTGATACACTTAGTATAGATTCCCTGCCATGCGCGTGCAGATTTGGTAAGTTTTGAGCCAACACCATATTATAGGGAGCCTGTAGTTTAAAGGTGCCCACCTGTAAAAAACGGGTTCAAAATTATCAAACTCGCACGGCGTGCGCGGGGATTTTTATTTGTGTAATGTTATTTGTGTAATGTTAAATGTGTAATGTGTAATGCTGGTACACCCACATTACACGTTACACAATACACATTACACAGAAGAGTGTAGTATTCTATGGGTAAGACCGACTTATTCGAAAAAAAGCCTAATGTAAATAACGACAGGTTTACTCCTCTGGCTGTGCGCATGCGCCCGCGGAATTTAGATGAGTTTGTGGGGCAGAGGCACATCTTAGGCCCGGGCAAGCAGCTCAGGCGGGCAATTCTGTCCGACCGGGTTAGTTCTTTAATCCTTTATGGCCCGCCGGGAACAGGAAAGACGGCCTTAGCCTATGTAGTCAGTGAAGTTAGCGAGTCCCATTTCGAAAGAATAAACGCCACATCCTCCAATGTTGGCGAGATGCGCAAGATAATTTCGCAGGCCGTGCAGAGAAAGAAACATTCAGGCCGCAAGACAATTCTTTTCATTGATGAGATTCACCGCTTTAATAAAGCCCAGCAGGATGTTGTTTTGCCCGATGTAGAAGAAGCAAATGTGGTGCTTATCGGGGCAACGGTGCATAACCCCTTCTTTTCTATAGTTGCTCCGCTTCTTTCACGCTCCATTGTCTTTTCCTTGAACCCTTTAACCGAGGAGGAAATTTCTACTATTTTGAAAAACGCTTTAAAGGATAAGCAGCGCGGCCTGGGAAAATTGCGCCTGAATTTGCAGGCTCAGGCCTTGAAATATTTAGCGCGCCTTTGCGACGGGGATGCCCGCCGGGCGCTTAACGCGCTGGAATTGGGAGCGCTCACCACCAGGCCCGATAAACTCGGGGTAATAAACTTTACCTCAAAAGTAGCCGAGGAGTCCATTCAGAAAAAGGCAGTCATCTACGATAAAGACCAAAGTTCCCATTATGATACGATTTCTGCGTTTATTAAAAGTATGCGCGGTTCCGACCCCGATGCCGCTCTTTATTGGCTGGCGAAGATGATTTATGCCGGAGAAGACCCGCGCTTTATTGCGCGCAGGATCTGTATCTGCGCGGCAGAAGATGTGGGCAATGCCGACCCCCAGGCAATAGTTTTGGCCAACGCGGCCCTGCAGATTTCTGAATTTGTCGGTCTTCCTGAAGCGCGGATTCCTTTAGCCCAGGCAACAGTATATATTGCCTGCGCCCCCAAAAGCAACGCTGCCTATCAGGGGATAGAAAAGGCCTTATCCGATGTGGAAGAAGGAAGGACTTTAGAGGTGCCCAAGCATTTGAGGGTGGGGACGTATCCGGGGGCGGAGAAGCTGGGACACGGCCAGGGCTACAAATACGCCCACAATTACAAAGGGCACTTTGTGAAACAGGAATACCTGCCCGCAAAAAGGAAATACTATATTCCTACTTCTATTGGATATGAGAAAAAGATAAAGGAATGGCTGGAAGGCTTGGATAGATAGACCATTGCCTTTGCTCGGTGTTATTGCTCCGCTCGCTGCAATTTTTTGCCGACTTTTGGCACTTAACAGCTCTCTCATTTTGCGACTATCGCTGTAGCCTCGCCATTCGTTCGCTGTAAGTGCTCAAAAGTCATTTGCCAAAAAATTGCTGAGGCTCGCTTCGCAATAAACACCTCACAAAGTTAAATAATCGTCTATGGCAAGGGGTGGCAAAGGTTCCAGCCTGAGGAGCGCAGCAAAAGAAAACACGGTTACTTTATGATTAAGCTTCTGCTGTAATTTTGCGAGCACCGAAGGCGAACCTTTGACAGGACCCCGAGCCCTGTGTAACAGGAGATTAATGGTTAAGGCGTTAGCGTTGTTTTCCGGAGGTTTGGATAGCGCCCTTGCGGTAAAGATAGTTCTGGACCAGGGCGTGCAGGTGGAAGCGCTCTATTTTGTTAATGCCTTCCTGCCCGCCCGGCACAACACAGAAATGGGCAGGCGGGCCGGCCAATTAGGGGCAAAATTGCACGTCCTGGACATCTCCCAGCCCCATTTAGAATTAGTGCGCAGCCCTCGTTACGGCTATGGCGGAAATATGAATCCTTGTATAGATTGCCGGATATTTATGTTAAAGAAGGCAAAGGCCTATATGCAAAGTCATAGGTTTCATTTCCTTATCTCCGGAGAGGTCCTGGGGCAGCGGCCGATGTCGCAAAGGAAAGATACCTTAAATATTATTGAGCGGGATGCGGGCGTAAAAGGACTGCTCTTGCGCCCCCTTTCGGCAAAGAAGTTGGCGCCCACTCTTGCGGAAGAGAAGGGTTGGGTGGATAGAGATAAGTTGTTTGATTTTTCCGGCCGTTCGCGTAAACCCCAATTGGCCCTTTCGAAAAAGCTGGGAATAAAGGAGTATCTGGCTCCCGCCGGAGGCTGCCTTCTTACCGAAGTAGAATTTGCCAGGAAGCTTAGAGACTTGATTGCATCCGGTAAACTCGACCTCGACGGTGTCCGGTTACTTAAGGCAGGCAGGCATTTTCGCTTGAAAAGTTTGGCCCGGATTATTGTGGGCAGAAACGAGGAGGAAAACAAGTATTTGCTGGGCCTGGCCTGCGATGCGGATATCTTGTTTAAAATGCGCGATTTTGCCGGGCCGCTGACGTTAGCCCGCCCCGTCCGGGTCGAAACCTCCGAAGAATTTGCCACGCTGGTAGAGACGGCCGCAAGACTTACCGCCCGCTACAGTAAAGGCAAAGACCGGGAATCGGCCTGGGTGGATTATTGGCCGAAAGACGCGGAAGACGAGAAGAAATCTGTTCTGGTAACTCCAGCCGGGGAAGGCCTGATTGAAGAGTTAAGAATATGAAGTAATGCGGTAAAATGTCAAGATCAAA
>JAHIIS010000124.1 GCA_018899075.1 Candidatus Omnitrophota bacterium
AAAAAGAAAAGCCCGAAGGCGTGATTGTCCAGTTTGGCGGGCAGACACCCTTGAATATTGCCCAGGAATTAAAAGACAACGGTGTAAAGATTTTGGGCACAAGCCCTGAGAGTATTCATCTGGCCGAAGACAGAGAGCGTTTTCGCGAGAAGATGATTGCCCTGGATATCCCTCAGCCTGAAAGCGGCACAGCGCGTTCGCTGGAGGAAGCCCTGGCCATTGCAAAAAGGATAGACTATCCTTTAATGGTGCGCCCCTCCTATGTGCTCGGCGGCCGGGGGATGGAGATTGTCTATGACGAGGCGATGTTGCGCAGTTATGCCGAGAAGGCGATTCGGGTTACTCCGGAACATCCGATGCTGATTGACCGCTTTCTTGAGCAGGCCGTGGAGACCGAGGTTGATGCCATTTCCGACGGCGAAGATGCCTTTGTAGCCGCAGTAATGGAACATATCGAGCTGGCCGGCGTTCATTCAGGAGACTCTGCCTGCGTTATTCCTCCCCGGACTATTAAGCAGAAACATTTAAAGACAATCGAGAAATATACGCAAGCCATTGCTAAAGAATTGAAGGTCGTCGGCCTGATGAATATCCAATATGCTATCTGTGATGATAAGGTCTATATCCTGGAAGCTAATCCCCGAGCCTCACGCACGGTGCCTCTTGTTTCTAAACTTACAGGAATTCCCATAGCAAGCATAGCTACAAAAGTAATGCTGGGCAAAAAACTTAAAAGTTTCCCTGGACTAAAAACGCGCAAACTCCCTTATGTCGGGGTGAAAGAAGCGGTTTTCCCCTTTAATATGTTTCCCGAGGTAGACCCCCTGCTGGGGCCGGAGATGAGGGCTACCGGAGAGGTGATGGGGATTGCCGATACCTTTGGCCTGGCCTTCTATAAAGCAGAGGAAGCCGCAGGCACCAGGCTTCCTTTAAAAGGGAATGTTTTGTTGACCGTGGCCGATAAAGATAAATGCCTTTTAGTTCCCATTGCCCGGCGGATTAAGAAGCTCGGCTTTAACATTTACGCTACCGAAGGCACCAGTCGTTTCCTGGAAGAAAAAGGAATAGAAAATACGATGTGTAAGAAACTGCATGAAGGAAGGCCGAATATCGCTGACGCAATCAAGAATAATGAGATTCAATTGATTATTAATACACCGGTAGGCCGCAGCGGCAAATATGACGACAGTTACATTCGCATCAGGGCAATTCAGTATAAAATTCCTTACATTACCTCACTTACGGCTGCCGGGGCCAGCATCGAAGGCATCGAGGCCATTACTAAAAGCAAGACCTTGCCGAAGTCCCTCCAGGACTATTATAAGCACCTTAGGTGAAATGAACAAGCGTAGAGATTGGATAGCTATCTTAGATTTCGGCTCTCAATATACCCGCCTTATCGCGCGCCGCGTCAGAGAGTGCGGTGTATATTCAGAGATACTCCCTTACAATATTGATTCGCGAAAACTCCTATCTAAAAAACCGCAGGCTGTAATTCTCTCCGGCGGACCAGCCAGTGTGGCGGCTAGAAGAAGCCCGATGTGTGACCGGGACATTTTCCGCTCGGGACTTCCTGTTCTGGGCATCTGCTACGGCGCCCAGCTTATGGCCGGGGTTTTAGGGGGTAAAGTTGCCAGAGCCGGGGCGAGAGAATACGGCAAGACGACTCTTTTACTTAAGTCCGCAGATACGCTGTTTAAAGGCCTGGCTCCAAAAGAGACAGTCTGGATGAGCCACGGCGATAAGATTACAAGGCTTCCCGCGGGATTTGAAATAATCGGCTCAACCGCAAATGCCGGAATCGCGGCTATGGGCGATAGGAAGAAAAGGCTCTATGGCCTGCAATTTCACCCGGAAGTAGCGCACACGCCGAAAGGCAAAAGGATATTAAAAAATTTCCTCTTTGGCGCAGCCGGATGCAGGGGTGGCTGGAATATGCATTCGTTTGTTAAAAGTTCCATCCGGATGTTAAAAGAGAAGATAGGCAGCGAAAAGGCCCTCTGCGCCTTAAGCGGAGGCGTGGATTCCTCGGTCCTGGCATTGTTGCTGCATAAAGCAATCGGCAAGAATTTAAGGGCCGTCTTTATTGATAATGGGCTGTTACGAAAGGACGAAGCGGCTCTTGTGAAGAAAAGGTTTAAAGATTATTGCCGGATTAACTTAAAAGTTGTAGATGCGCAAGATGCCTTTTTGAAAGGTTTAAAAGGGGTAAAAGACCCGGAGGCCAAACGCAAGATTATCGGAAGATTGTTTATCGAGGCTTTTGAAAAGGAAGCGAAGAAATCAGGCAGGATTAAATTTCTGGCCCAGGGCACATTGTATCCCGATGTCATCGAATCGAGCTCGCCCCTCGGCGGGCCTTCGGCGACAATTAAGACCCATCATAACGTCGGCGGGCTGCCTGAAAATCTTAAATTTGAGTTAATCGAACCGCTGAAGGATTTATTCAAAGACGAAGTCAGGCTTGCGGGCAAAGAATTAGGCCTTGTGGATGATATTGTTTACCGTCAGCCTTTCCCGGGGCCGGGACTGGCGGTGAGGGTTCTGGGCGCGATTAACAAAGAAAGACTGGATATTTTGCGCCAGGCGGACTGGATTTTGATAGATGAAATAAAGCGCGCAAAATTATACCGTAAACTCTGGCAGTCATTTTGCGTGCTTCTCCCCGTAAAGACAGTAGGGGTTATGGGAGATAAAAGGACCTACGATAATGTTGCAGCAATAAGGGCGGTTACCAGCACCGATGCGATGACCGCGCAGTGGGCAAAGTTGCCTTACCGGTTACTCGAAAGAGTATCCAGCCGCATTATCAATGAGGTGAAAGGGATAAATAGAGTGGTCTATGATATTTCCTCAAAGCCACCCAGCACGATAGAATGGGAATAGAGACCAAGAAGGAGGCGTTTTAATGGAAGCACAGGTTAAAGTTGATGTAGAGATGGCAAAAAACCTCGGGCTTACCGAAGAGGAGTTTAGTGAGATAAAGAAACTGCTCGGCCGGGTTCCGAATTTTACGGAGCTGGGCGTCTTTTCAGCGATGTGGTCGGAACATTGCAGCTATAAGAATTCACGCAAGTTATTTAAACTGTTTCCCACCAAAGGCAGGCAGGTACTGGTGGGCGCAGGCGAAGAAAACTCCGGAATCGTTGATATCGGGGACGGGCTGGGAGTTGCCTTTAAGATAGAATCGCACAATCACCCCTCGGCGGTAGAGCCCTTTGAGGCCTCAGCCACAGGTATCGGCGGATGCCTGCGGGATATATTTACCACCGGCGCAAGGCCTGTTGCCGGCTTGGGGGCGCTCAGGTTCGGCAGCCTCGATAACGAAAGAGTCAAATTCCTGTTTAAAGAAGTGATAAGAGGGCTGGCGCATTATGCCAATACCGCCAAAGTGAATGCGGTCGGCGGGGATAGTTATTTTGATGAAAGCTATGAAGGAAACCCCCTGGTCAATGCCTTTGTTGTAGGGATTGTAAAGCATAAGGATATTGTCAGAGGCGCGGCCTTCGGAGCGGGAAATCCCGTATATTACATAGGAGGAGATACGGGAAGAGACGGTGTCGGCGGGGCAAGCTTTGCCTCCAAGGAGATTACCGAGGAATCCGGCTCCGACACAGGCGCGGTTGCCATAGGCGACCC
>JAHIIS010000125.1 GCA_018899075.1 Candidatus Omnitrophota bacterium
GTAACTCAACCGATGCCTTTAGCTTTGAAGATTTTTGAAATAGGTTCGAACTTCGGCAGCGATGCAGCGCCAATTTTTCTTCGTTTCAAGTTATTGACCGATTGTTGACTTTATGATACAATAGTGAGCCTTATTAGGAGGGATAGGCCCGCATAGCTTCCTCCTTCGAAGGACAGGACGCTATGCGGTGAGAGAAAAATTGGGAAATGCCCCCATAGCTCAATTGGTAGAGCAGCGCCCTCTTAAGGCGACGGTTTCTAGGTTCAAATCCTAGTGGGGGTATCAGTTTGAAGATTTAGGGCGGATGGCGAAACTGGCAGACGCGCATGGTTTAGGACCATGTGGAGAAATCCTTGGAGGTTCAAGTCCTCTTCCGCCCACCAGAGTTTGTTAGGTAGGGCGCAAGGACTAGAAGTATAATAGAATTTATGCGGGCGTAGCTTAGTTGGTAGAGCGTAGCCTTGCCAAGGCTAAGGTCGTGGGTTCGAATCCCATCGCCCGCTCCAAATATAAAAGGAGAAGATCCTTTTTACTTCGTAAATTTGAAAGGAGAAACAAAGAGATGAAGATTATGGATTTCT
Organism: Candidatus Omnitrophota bacterium; assembly: GCA_018899075.1. Lineage (GTDB taxonomy): Bacteria > Omnitrophota > Gorgyraeia > JAFGHF01 > JAFGHF01 > JAHIIS01. Next base: position 582 of record JAHIIS010000125.1, read on the forward strand.
TGAATCCCGCGGCAATCAGCACTGACCTTCGGGCCGCAGATAAAAAAGGCGTAGTCGGAGAATTGGTCGGCCTTTTAATCAAGTCCGGGGAAATTAAAGAAAAAGACAAAGAGAAGCTCGTTAGAGTGCTCCTGGAACGCGAGGCTTTAGGCTCTACCGGCATCGGCCAGGGGATCGGCATCCCCCACGGTAAATTCGGCGGCGTCAGAAAGTTAATCGGCGCTTGCGGCATATCGCGCAAAGGGGTCGATTTCGAGTCCCTGGACGGCGAAGTAGTACATACCTTTTTCTTATTGGTTGCGCCGGAAGACTCTGCCGGGCCGCACCTGAAGGCCTTAGCAAGGGTTTCCCGCCTGCTGAAAGATAAATTTTTCCGCGACACTTTAAAAGCGGCAAAAGACGAGAAGGCATTAATTAAGATTATCAAGCAGGAAGACCAGAAAAAGACCTGAAATGGAAAAGTTTAAGTGGTTATATCCGGGGATAAAGATTAAGAGATGGGTGATGGTGTGCATATTGGGCATTATCATGGTTTCCATCGGCTCGATAGACCTGGTCTCTCCGGATTATATCAGCGTGCGGATCCTGGGCGGATTTACTTTATTTCTGGGCATAGCCTTGATTTTTGTAGGCCTGGAAAGAACGGTAAAATCTTTTCTTTCCGTTTTTTTACCTCTTAAAGAAGAGAAAAAGGTTTTCGACCTTATTTATCAAAAAAGGCAATTGGCCCGCGGACCGAGGTTCGTCGTTATCGGAGGAGGAACAGGCCTTTCTACTTTACTCTACGGTTTAAAGGAATATACCAGCAATATTACCGCGATTGTCACGGTGGCGGACGAGGGAGGGAGTTCGGGGAGATTGCGCGAGCAGTTCGGGCTTCTTGCCCCCGGAGATATCCGCAACTGCCTTGTAGCGCTGGCGGATACCGAGCCCTTAATGAGGAACCTTTTCCAGTTCCGCTTCGGCGGAAGAGCGGAACTCGACGGCCACAGTTTCGGCAACCTCTTTATTACGGCGATGACCAAGATTACCGGCGACTTTGAAAAAGCGGTTAAAGAGTCGAGCAAAGTCCTGGCTATCCGGGGACAGGTAGTCCCCTCCACGTTGGAAGAAGTAAGGCTCGTCGCTGAATATGAGGACGGGACCAGGGTAATAGGCGAAAGTAAAATCTCCAAGCAGAAAAAACCCATAAAGAGAATCTATTTAAATCAAAGAGACTGCCAGGCTGCGCCCGAGGCGGTGAGCGCCCTTAAGGAGGCAGATGTTGTGGTAATCGGCCCGGGCTCGCTCTACACCAGCGTAATTCCCAACCTGCTAATCGAAGGGATTAACAGGGCCATTTTAGAGTCGAAGGCAATCAAAATTTATGTTTGCAATATAATGACGCAAAGCGGCGAGACCGACAATTATAAAGCCTCCGACCACATTGAGGCGCTCGTGGCTCACGCAAAATCCAAACTTATCGATTATTGTATCCTCAATTTTGCCCGCATCCCTGCGCAGTTTCTGGAAAAATATAAACAGGAAGACGCCCATCCGGTCCTCGCCGATGTAGAAAAAATTGAGGAAATGGGCTTTTCCGTGATTAAAGATAATCTGGTGAGCGCAAAAGATTGCGTAAGGCACGATGCGCAAAAACTGGCCGGGATTATCGTCGATTTAATAGAAGCAAAAGCGAAGGTAAATGAACCAGTCTAGTCTGATAAAAAGGACTCTGACAGTCAGAAATAAATCGGGGTTACACGCCCGCCCCGCGGCTTTATTTGTCCAGATTGCCAATAAATACGACGCGCAAATCTCCGTAAGAAAGGGCGCGCAGACTGTCAACGGAAAATCGATTATGGGTATTATGATGCTGGCGGCAAGCCGGGGCAGCAAGATTTGTATCGAAGCCAAAGGCGGCGATGCCCAAGAGGCGGTCGAGGAACTCGAAAAGTTGGTAACGAGCGGATAATAAAGAGGCAGATCAGATAATGAAGAAGCGAATTTTGTTAAAAGGCATTCCTGCGGCGCCGGGCCTGATTGTGGGCAAGGCCTTCTGTTTGGGCAGTGAAGATATGCAGGTTCAGAAACGCGCTATCTCCGAATCCCAGGTACCTAAAGAAGTTACCCGCTTTAAAGAGGCCTTAATCAAAACCCGCGCGGAAATCCTGGATATTCAGAAAAAGATTTCCCGGGAGATGGGCGTCAGGCACGCTCAGATATTCAACGCGCATCTGTTGGTTCTGGAAGACAGGACTTTGATTGAGGGAGTAATTACCCGGCTGAAAAAAGAGAGGTTTTGCATAGAATATATATTTCTGGAAGTCTTAAAGAAATACATCAAGACGTTTTCTCACATCGACGACCCTTATTTGCGGGAGCGCTTGAGCGACATAGAAGACGTGGGCAAGCGCATTTTAAGGAACCTGCGCGGGATCCGCCGCGACATTTTGACTAATTTAAAAGAAAAACTTATCATCGTTGCGTATGACCTTTCTCCCTCGGATACCGCCTCGATGCATAAAGAGAAGGTAATCGGTTTTATTACCGATATCGGCGGCAAGACCTCGCATACTGCCATTATGGCCAAGGCCCTGGAAATACCCGCCGTAGTCGGTTTAGAAGAGGCAACGGCGAAGATCGAGACCGGCGATAACATAATAGTAGACGGCACCAGAGGCGAAGTGCTCGTAAATCCCGACAGAGCTACTCTCGATAAATATAAGCTGCAGAGCGAAAAATTAGTGCGCCAGGAGTTAGTCCTCTTAAAATTAAGGGACTTACCCGCCGAGACCCCGGACGGACGCGAGGTGCAACTGGCGGCAAATATAGAGCTGCCCGAGGAGCTTGCTTCAGTTGTTGCCCACGGCGCCAGAGGGATAGGGCTTTACCGCACTGAATATTTCTATATGAACAGAATGGATTTGCCCACGGAAGAGGAGCATTTCGAGGCCTACAAGAAAGTGAGTCAACAGGTAGAGCCGTATTCGGTGGTTATCCGCACCCTTGACTTAGGAGGGGATAAGTTCTTATCGCAGCTGGACATACCCCAGGAGATGAACCCCTACCTGGGCTGGCGGGCAATCAGGTTCTGTTTAGCCAGACCCGAGATATTCAAGGTGCAGCTGCGGGCAATCCTTCGGGCTTCGGCTTACGGAAAACTCAAACTGATGTATCCGATGATTTCCGGGATAGAGGAGTTGAGGCAGGCCAATCGGATGTTAGAGCAGGTTAAGGAAGAATTGCGCAGGCGAAAGATTCCCTTTGACGAAGACATCGAAGTCGGGGCGATGATCGAGATACCTTCGGCAGCTTTAACCTGCGATATATTAGCGAAAGAAGCGGATTTCTTCAGCATCGGGACTAATGATTTAATCCAGTATTCCATTGCCGTAGACAGAGTAAATGAAAAGATCGCCTATCTATACGAACCCGCGCATCCGGCGGTCTTGCGCTTAATCAAAAATGTTATCGACTCCGGGCATAAAGAAAACGTCTGGGTGGGGATGTGCGGAGAGATGGCTTCGGAGCCGGCCTTTGCCCTTTTGCTTCTGGGGTTAGGGCTGGATGAGTTCAGCGTCTCTCCCGCCGCTGTGCCCGGCATCAAGCGGGTAATCCGTTCGGTTACTTTAAAGCAGGCGAAGGACATGGCTCACAAGGCCTTAACTTTAACCACGGGCAAAGAGGTAGAGGCCTTCAGTAAAGAAAAATTAAAGGAATTAGTCCCTTAAATGCATAGTCTGGATAAGATAAAGGTTATCGAGAAAGTTGACCGGGCCCGGATGCGCGATGTCTTAGCGCAGCTTCCCCAACACATCGGGCAGGCCTTTTGCCTGGGCAGGGAGTTTTCTCTTTCCCCGAATTTTGGCGGTGTTAAAAATATAGTCTTTTGCGGGATGGGAGGTTCGGCTATCGGCGCCGAGATTGTGAGTTCTTATTTAAGAAAAGAGATAAATACGCCGCTCAACGTCAACAGGGACTATTCCTTGCCGGGCTTCGTCGATAAAGAAAGCCTGGTAATCTTACTGAGCTACTCCGGAAATACCGAGGAGACACTCAGCGCCTACAAAGAGGCCCGCAACAGGCAGGCCAAAATTATTATTCTGACCTCAGGCGGCCGGTTAGCGGATTTAGCAAAAAAGGAGGCGCGCCCCTGCCTTTTAATTCCTGCGGGCTTTCCGCCGCGGGGGGCGCTGGCTTTTCTCTCTCTTCCTGTTTTAGCCCTCTTTTCCCAAATGCGCCTGATTGAGGATAAAGAAAAAGAGGTGCAGGAAACATCTTCTCTTTTAGAGAGGTTAAAAAGAGAGTCTCTGGGCATAGATGTGCGGACGCAATCCAACCCGGCCAAAAGATTGGCGCTTCGGCTTTTTGATAATTTTTGCGTTATCTATGCCGGCGCTGAGCACTTATCCGGCGTAGTTACGCGCTTCCGAGGCCAGCTCGCGGAAAACAGCAAGATGCTTTCTTCAAGCCACCTGCTTCCGGAGATGAACCATAACGAGATAGTCGGCTGGCGGCATCCCCGAAAATTGTTAAAGAGGTTTGTGGCGCTCCTTTTAAGGGACAGGGAAGACCACCCCCAGGTTAAAAAAAGGCTGGAAATCAGCAAAGAGATTTTGCAAAAAGAGGGCGCAGGCGTTGAAGAGGTCTGGTCAAAGGGAGAAGGCCTTCTGGCCAGGACCTTTTCTTTGATTTATACGGGCGATTTCACCAGTTTCTATCTTGCGGTTTTAAATAAAGAAGACCCCACGCCGGTTAAGCGGATTGATTATTTAAAGCGGCGGCTTAAGGAGTGGAAATGATATCTTTGATTCTTGCAGCCGGTTACGCCACCAGGCTATATCCCTTGACTCTGAATAAGGCAAAGCCGCTATTGCCTGTGGCCGGCAGGCCGGTGATAGAACATATAATCGAACGCATTGAAGAAATCGAAGAGATTAATGAAATCCTGGTTGTTACCAATGAGAAATTCTACAAACAGTTCGAAGGCTGGCGTAAGCGGGTTGCCACAAAAAAGCCGGTTAAGATTTTGAATGACAGAAGCTTAAGCGAAACCGACCGGCTGGGCGCCATAGGCGATATGGATTTTGCCATAAAAGAGGAGAAGATTGCCGAGGATTTGCTGGTGATTGCCGGGGATAATTTGTTTGAGCTGGGCCTGCGGGAATTTGTTGACTTTGCCAAACACAGGGCCCCTGCCTCTTCCATCGGACTTTATAATCTTCAGGATAAGGAAGCGGTAAAAAGATACAGCCAGGTGCGCCTTGATGAGGATGACCGGATAATAGAGTTTGAAGAAAAACCGCAGAACCCCACTTCTACTTTAGTGGCCAAGTGCGTGTATTTTTTTCCCGCAGCCGGGTTGAATTTGATATCCGAGTACCTGGTCTCAGGCAGCCCGACGGATGCGCCGGGACATTATATCGGCTGGCTTTGCCGCAGAGACGTAGTTTACGGCTTTACTTTTTGCGGCAGGTGGTACGATATCGGCAATTATGAAATTTATAAAAAAGCGGATGAGGATTTCGCTTCAAAGTAAACAGCAGCGAGTGCAATGCGTATAGCTTGCGCCAAACGAAAAGGAGCAAAGATAGATGGCTAGAGAAAAGCGGCTTTTGACTTCGGAGTCGGTGACCGAGGGGCATCCGGACAAACTCTGTGACCAGATTTCCGATGCAGTTCTGGATGAAGTCTTGCGCCAGGATGCGCGGGGGCGGGTGGCCTGCGAGACCTTTGTTACTATGGGACTGGTTGTTGTCGGCGGAGAAATTACTACCGATGCTTATGTAGATGTGCATAAACTGGTGAGAAAAGTTGTGCAAGATATCGGTTATACAAGCCCTCATTTTGGATTTGATTATGAGTCCTGCGCTATTCTTAACGGTATCCATTCTCAATCGCCGGATATTGCCCAGGGTGTGAATCGCGGCGGGGCCGGCGATCAGGGAGTAATGGTGGGCTTCGCCTGCCGCGAGACTGCCGAGCTTATGCCTTTGCCGATAATGCTCGCCCATAA
>JAHIIS010000126.1 GCA_018899075.1 Candidatus Omnitrophota bacterium
AGACTATCTTGTCCTGCGGGGTATCCAGACAATAGTGTAAGGCGAGCGCCAATTCAACCGCGCCCAGGCTCGAGGCCAGGTGCCCGCCGGTCCTGGTCACTGTCTGGATAATTTCCTGCCGGATTTCCTGGGCAAGCCGCGGCAGCTGCTCCAGGGGCAGCCTCTTTAAGTCGTTAGGGTTGTTGATGTTTTCTAATAAACTCATCACGAACCAGCCGTTCTATTCTTCTTCGCCGGCCGGGGCAAAAGGTTTCAGCCCCCAGCCCTCGTCCTTTTTGGTCAAGACCTGAATCTTCTTCTGGGCTGCCTGCAGGGTCTTATGACAGAAGCGGGAAAGCCTTACGCCCTCTTCATATTTCTCCAGAGAATCATCCAGAGAAAGTTTGCCCGATTCCAAGTCCTCGGCAATCTTTTCCAGCTTCTTTAATGCCTCTTCAAACCTCATCTCTGCCATCTTCTAATATCTCCTCCACTTTACTAATAAACGAACCGCGGGCCAGCCTCGTTTTGACTCTGCTGCCCACCTTAACTGCCCGGGCCTTTTTAATCACGCCCTCTTCGGGCAGGCGCAGCGTTATGCTGTAGCCGCGGGATAAAATATTTAACGGGCTTAAGGCCTGGAGCCTTCCGGTTAAAACATTATACCTTTCCTGATAGATTTCAGCCAAATGCTTAACCTTCAGGTCTAAAATTGAAACCAATTCGTCTATCCGCAGCTTGTGCTGCCGGATTAAATCAGTGGGCTCTCTAAAGACGTATCTTTCCCTGAAGGCCCTTAGCTTGTGTTCCAGCAGTTCGATTTTATTAAAGACGGCGGCCTTTGCGCGGGAATAAAGATTATCTATTCTATCCAGCAGCTCCTGTTTATGCGTAATAACCTGTTCGGCTGCGGCCGAAGGAGTAGGGACGCGAAGGTCGGCGACAAAATCGGATATAGTGTAATCTATCTCGTGGCCTACGGCGGAAATCACCGGTATCCGGGAACGATAGATGGCCCGGGCCACCGTCTCCTCGTTAAATGCCCAGAGGTCCTCCAGGCTTCCGCCTCCGCGAGTAACAATCAAGACATCGACTCGGCCAAAATGATTAAACTCATCGATAGCCCGGGCAATTTCAACGCCCGAGCCTTCCCCCTGCACCCTTACCGGATTTAAAATTATCGAAAGATTAGCAAATCTTCTCTTCAAAACCTGCAAGATATCGCGGATGGCTGCGCCTGTCGGCGAGGTGACAATGCCGATGCGCTGGGGAAGAAAAGGGAGAGGCTTTTTATGTTCCTGCTCAAAAAGGCCCTCGCGGGCCAATTGCTCCTTAAGCTGCTCGAAAGCAAGCTGCAAGGCCCCCACGCCCCTTGGCTCAATAATTTCGGGATAAAATTGATACCTGCCGTCGCGCTCGAAGACCGAAATCTTCCCAAAGCAGATTACTTTCAGGCCGGTCTTTAACTTAAACTTCAAACTTGCCGCCGTATTGGCAAAGATTACGCATTTCAATTGCGCCTTCTCGTCTTTAACGGTAAAAAATACCGTCCCTGTGGAAATGGGGCTGACTCCGGAGACTTCTCCCTCTACCCAGATTTGCGCAAACCCTTCTTCCAGAAGCCGCTTTATACTCCGCGTTACCTCCGAGACTGTATAAATATGCCTTTTCATTTTACAGTTTTTCCTGGACCCTCTCGATAGAGGCGGCTTTGCCTGTCTTCTCATCTATGTCCAGAACCACGCCGTGTAACTGCACGTTATCTTGCGCCATCTCAAAACGCACGGGCATCTGGGTAAGAAAGCGCGCTAAAATCTGCTCAACCTTTCTGCCGATTACGGAGTCATAAGGCCCGGTCATACCGAGGTCGGTGATATATGCGGTGCCGCCGGGTAGAATCTTCTCATCCGCCGTCTGCACGTGGGTGTGCGTGCCCAGGACCGCGCTAACCATTCCGTCGAGAAACCAGCCCAGGGCAATCTTTTCACTGGTGGCCTCTGCGTGTATATCCACCAGGATTACCGGCGTCTTTTCTTTAAGCTCTTCAAGAGCCTCCTTTGCGCACTTGAAAGGGCAATCCAGAGTGGACATAAATACCCTGCCCTCTAAATTTATTACTCCCAGCGTCTTTCCTTTTTTTGTCTTGATGGTACCATAGCCTCTGCCCGGAGAGCCCGGGGGGTAATTTGCCGGGCGCAAGATTCTCATCTCAGAATCAAGAATTTCCAGAACCTCTCTTCTCTTCCAGATGTGGTCGCCGCTGGTAAGCATATTCAGGCCGAAGCCGAAGAGCTCCTCGGCAATCCGGGGAGTAATACCTGAGCCCCCGGCGGCATTTTCGGCATTAGCGATGGAGAAGTCAAGCTTGTATTTTTTTACCAGC
>JAHIIS010000127.1 GCA_018899075.1 Candidatus Omnitrophota bacterium
AGGCGGTCAAAGAGGCCGGGTTACTGGCATACAATCGAAGAAGATTATCACTGGCACATAGAAGTTATGCCCCGCTTGACCCGCGTAGCCGGGTTTGAATGGGGCACAGGTTTTTATCTTAATCCCACATCGCCCGAAGAGGCCGCTAAGATATTGCGGGAAACCAAGATTTAAAAGGATAAACGATGGACCAGTTAAGAAGAGACCCGGTTGTAGGCAGATGGGTAATTGTATTTACGGATAAGCCCCGCCTGCCCAAGGACTTCGAGGCCGAGCCGGAAGAGAAAAGAGAGGGGCCTTGCCCTTTTTGTTACGGCCACGAAACTATGACCCCGCCGGAGATTCAGGCCCACAGGGAAGGCGCTACCCGGGCAAATTCGCCCGGCTGGTCAACGCGGGTCGTGCCCAATAAATTCCCCGCCCTGAGAATAGAAGGAAACCTCGACCGCCAGGGCCTGGGGATATTCGATATGTCCAACGGCGTAGGGGCTCACGAGGTAATCATTGAAACCCCCGACCACAGCAAGAGCCTGGCGGATTTACTGGACCACGAGGCGGAGAAGGTTATCTGGGCCTATCGGGACAGAAGCGTAGATTTACACGGCGATAAGCGTTTCCGGTACATTATGATATTTAAAAACCACGGATATACCGCCGGGGCGTCCCTGGCGCACAGCCACTCCCAGCTGATTGCCCTGCCGATGGTCCCCAAGAATGTGAAAGAGGAGTTGTCCGGGGCAAACAGATATTACGAATACAGAGAAAGATGTATTTTCTGCGATATGATTACTCAGGAGAAAGAGGAGAGCAAGCGGCTGATTTGCGAGAATTCAAGGTTTCTGGCTTTTTCTCCTTTTGCCTCCCGCTTCCCCTTTGAGACCTGGATTTTACCCAAAGAGCACCATTCCGATTTTAGTTTCATTCGAACGGAAGACGTAGTTGAATTAGCCAGAATCTTAAAAGAAGTGCTTTTAAGGATGAAATGCGTTTTGCGCGACCCGCCTTACAACTTCATTGTTCACACAGCACCCATTGAACAAAAAGAGAGAGAAGACTACCACTGGCATATTGAGATTATGCCTAAACTGATGCGCGTTGCCGGCTTCGAATGGGGTTCGGGATTTTACATCAACCCCACGCCGCCGGAGATTGCCGCGCAGTATCTGAGAGAAGCAAAGATATAAAAGGGAGGTTAAGAGATGGCAGTAAAGGTCGGCATTAACGGTTTTGGCAGAATCGGAAGACTTGTTTTTCGCGCAGCCAGGGCCTTAAACAAGAAAGATATAGAATTTGTGGCGGTAAACGACATTACCGACGCCGCCACCCTGGCGCACCTTTTGAAATACGATTCTAATTTCGGTATTTTAGCGGCTCGTGTCAAGGCCGAAGGCGACTCTATCGTTGTTGACGGCAAAAAGATAAAGGTCTTTTCGGAAAGAGACCCGGGCAAACTCCCCTGGAAAGATTTGGGCGCCGAAATTGTGGTAGAATCAACAGTGCTCTTTCGCGACCCGGAGAAGGCGGGGCTTCACCTTGCGGGCGGCGCAAAGAAGGTAATAATTTCCGCGCCGGCCAAGGGAAAAGTCAAGACAGTGGTCCTGGGGGTAAATGAAGAGGCCTACGATCCCGAAAACGATAATATAATCTCTAACGCCTCCTGCACCACCAATTGCATCGCCCCGGTGGTTAAAGTTATTAAAGATAAATTCGGCGTAAAAAAGGGTTTAATGACTACAATCCATTCCTATACCAACGACCAGAAGATTCTGGATTTGCCGCATAAAGACCTGCGCCGGGCGCGGGCGGCGGCGTTGAATATGATTCCCACCACCACCGGCGCGGCCAGGGCAGTGGGCCTGGTTATCCCTGAACTAAAGGGTAAATTAGACGGGCTGGCTATCCGCGTCCCCACGCCCAACGTATCCATAGTAGATGTAGTAATGCAGGTAGAGAAAGAGGCAAGCAAAGAACAGGTCAATAATACATTTAAAGAGCAGGCGCGGGGGAGATTAAAGGGAATCCTTGCGGTTTGCGAGGAGCCTCTGGTTTCTATAGATTTCAAGGGCAACCCCGCCTCCTCGATTGTCGATTTAGAGCAGACCTTTGTCATTGAGGATATGGTCAAGTGCCTCTGCTGGTATGATAACGAGTGGGGCTATTCCTGCCGGATTGTGGACCTGATTGGCTACATGGTTAAAGCAGGATTATGACTATATGAACAAAAAGACCATCAAGGATATTGACATCCGGGGCAAAAGGGTCTTGATGCGGGTGGATTTTAATGTGCCGCTGGATGAAAACTTGCAGATTGCCGGTGATGCCAGAATTAAAGCGGCTCTTCCCACGATAAAATATGCCCTGGAACACAACGCGCGCTTAATTTTAATGAGCCATTTAGGGCGGCCCAAGGGCAAAGTTGTGGACAACCTTCGCCTTAGGCCCGTAGCCTCGCGCTTAAGCGAACTCCTGGGCCAACAGGTAAACGTGCTCAATGATTGTATCGGCCCGGAAATTAAGGCGCAGGTAGATTCTTTGAAAGAAGGCGAAGCGCTCCTTTTAGAAAATACCCGTTTTCATAAAGAAGAGACAGAGAATGACCCGGGCTTTGCAAAAGAGCTGGCCTCTTTAGGCGAAGTCTATGTCAGCGATGCCTTTGGCAGCGTGCATCGGGCGCACGCCTCAACTGAAGGCGTGGCCCGCTATCTTCCTGCGGTAGCAGGATTTCTATTAGAGAAGGAAATCGAATTTCTGGGCAAGGTGACCGGCAATCCCGATAAGCCTTTTGCCTTAATTTTAGGCGGGGCAAAGGTGTCGGATAAGATAGGCGTAATCAACAACCTGCTCGGGAAAGTGGATATTATACTTATCGGCGGGGGTATGGCCTATACGTTTTTAAAGGCCGAAGGAAAAAATATCGGCTCCTCCAAATTAGAGGCGGACAAGTTAGGCTTAGCGAAAGAGATTTTATCTCAGGCCGCCTCCTCGAATGTTAAGATACTCCTGCCTTGCGATAATATAATAGCGGATGCCTTTTGCGCTCAGGCGGCGCACAAACTTGTGGGCGAAGAAATTCCCGAAGGCTGGATAGCTCTGGACGTCGGCCCCAAGACCGCGGAGAGTTTCATTTCCGCTTTAAAAGGGGCGAAGACGGTTGTCTGGAACGGCCCTTTAGGCGTCTGCGAATGGGAGCCTTTCAGTAAAGCCAGCCGTAAAGTCGCTGAATTCCTTGCTTCTTCAGGCGCAACAAGCATTATCGGCGGCGGCGACACCGCCGCAGCCGTGGCCAGGTTCGGCCTGAGCGATAAAATGAGCCATGTCTCCACAGGCGGTGGGGCATCACTGGAATTCTTAGAAGG
>JAHIIS010000128.1 GCA_018899075.1 Candidatus Omnitrophota bacterium
AGCAAAGTTTACCCCTAAGGGAGATATTCCTTAGGGGTTTTTTATGGAACTGCCAAAGGCAGATTTTTCTTGACAGGTAATTCTTGCGTTGTATATAATATAGTAAAATTTATATAGTAAAATTTTACTATATGTGAAGGAAAGAAAAAGGAGGAAAGACTTTAATGGACATTGCCGGAAAATTCCGGGAAGTTGCAAAAAATTACCCCCGGCGCCCGTTTATTATATTTAGAGACCAGCCTATAAGCTATCAGGAAGCGGGAGAGAGGGTTAATAAGCTGGCTAATGCCCTTCTTAAAGAAGGGGTGAAAAAAGGCGATAAGGTGGCGGTCTATTTGCCGAATTCTCCCGAGTATATTATCAGTTATTTAGCTGTTTTTAGCCTGGGCGCAGCTTGCGTCCCTTTAGATCCCAGGCTTACCAATGAGGAGCTTATCGGGGTTCTAAACCATTCTGAGGCATCGATGTTTATCACAAAACCGTTAGAAGGCCTTGCCTCTACCGAGTTAGCAGAAAAAGCGCCCGGCCTGAAAAATATAATCAGATGTTTTACAAACGAGAAAGACGACTTTTTGAATTTTGCCCGGATTATGCAGGAAGAGTCTGACCGGGAAGCGAACGTTAATGCCGAAGAAGAGAGTTTGGCCGTTCTTTATTATACTTCCGGCACTACCGGTAAACCCAAGGCGGTGATGTCCAATTATCGCAGCCTGGATAACGCTACTCAGACTGCAAGATATGTGGGCCTCGATGAGGAGAGTATGGGCGATGTAGAAATATGCGCGCTTCCGTTTTCGCATTTAGGGGGATTTGTCTATCTTCAATTTGCCATTGATATGGTAATGGCCATTGTGTTAATGGAGCGCTTTATTCCCGTAGAATTCTTAAAAAATATAGAGAGGCATAAAGTAAGCTGGTTTCACATTGTCCCTTCAATGTTTACTGCCTTGTTGCAATTAAAAGAATTTGAGAAATATGATTTAAGCAGCGTTAGGGGAGTATGTATCTTTGGCGCGCCCAGCCATCCTAGTTTAATTCAACGCTTTGGTAAGTATTGCCCGAATGCTCTGCTCTGGCACGGCTGGGGAATGACCGAGACTGCTGCCCCGAACACAGTCACAGATCCGCAACATATAGCCAGTATAGGCAAAGCCCCGCCCTGGTTTGAAGTAAAGATTTTTGATAATAACGATAAAGAATTGCCTTCAGGCGAAGTGGGTGAGATTGTCTGCCGGGGCTGGCCGGTAACGATGGGGTATTACAAAGAGCCGCAGATGACAGCAGAGGTTATGCGTAGCGGCTGGTTGCACACAGGCGATTTAGGCTGTATTGGTAAAGAGGGCTATATATACATTAAGGGCAGAAAAAAGGATATGATTATCGTCGCCGGCCTGAACGTCTATTCACCGGAGGTTGAGCATGTCATTGCAGAGCACCCCGGAGTTAAGGAGGCAGCAGTTGTAGGAGTGCCGGACAAATTGCGCGGCGAAGCGGTTAAAGCGGTGGTGGTATTGAAAGAGGATGGAGAAGCAACAGAGAAGGACATCAGGGCCTTTTGCCGGGAAAGATTGATTCGTTTTAAGGTGCCCCAGATAGTAGAGTTTAGAGATTCCCTGCCCAAAACCCGCAGCGGAAAAGTGCAAAAAGAATTATTAAAAGAAAGTTCGGAATGAAGATTTTCGCCATAAAATTTGCCAACGCAGTAATTAAGTATAGACTGCTATTCGTAGTGATTTTTACCTTCATATCGCTATTTTTCCTTTATGTAATCAGGGATATAGATTTCGAGACTAATATAGATGATTTTTACCCTCAAAGACATCCCTATCTTAATGTGCAGAATAAACTGACCGCCATCTTCGGAGGTTTAAATCAGGCCTCTATTGCCATTCATGTAAAAGAAGGCGATATATTAAATCCCGATACGCTGGGCAAAGTTATCAGGATTACGAATGAATTATATTTGATGGACGGTATAAATGCGGGCAGGATTACCTCTTTGTCGGC
>JAHIIS010000129.1 GCA_018899075.1 Candidatus Omnitrophota bacterium
GATTTTAGCCGTCGTGGGTGATGTAGAGAAAGAGGCCTTCCTGGCTTCTACAAAAAGGCTCTTTAAAAACTTTCAGCAAAAATCAATTATCGATTCTGAAAGTGTTCCCCAACCGCAACAAGAGCAGCTGCGCAGCCGCGAAGAAAAATTCACAGCCGGGATGGGATATCTGCTCCTTGGTTTTCATAGTGTAGCCATAACGGATGAAGATTGTTTTGCTTTAGATGTCTTGGGGGCAATATTGGGCGCAGGGAAGAGTTCAAGGCTGTATAAGTTACTTTGCGATAGAAAAAGGCTGGCCTATAGTATCGAGGCAACAAATTATACGCCGCGCGAACCCGGATTGTTTATTATCTCCTGTTTTTTAGAAGAGCGCCACCGCGCCCGCGCGCTCTCTTTAATTCTTGAGCAGACAAAACTGGTCAAGAGAAAGAAAATTGCCGAAAATGAATTGGAGAGCGCGAAGAATAAAATTATCAGCGACGTCTTATTCGATAACCAGACCATAGAGGCGCAGGCGCAAGATTTGGCTCTAAATGAAGCGCTGACCGGGGATTTCAGGTTCACAGAAAAATATATTCGCAAGATACAGCAGGTAAATTCTCAAGATATTCTGAGGGTGGCCAATAAGTATCTCCTGCAAAGCAATCTCAGCATAGTTGCCCTGATCCCCCGCGATGAATCTGCAAAATTTAACTCATTGAAAAGCTCAAGCGGCCATTTGAAAATCGGAATTGAACACCTGAGCGCAGATACAGATAAAGCACTTACCGTAAAGGCCGCCCCGCAGCAGCAGGCAAAGGGGGCAAAAAAATATATTCTTGCTAACGGCCTGACCATCCTGGTCAGAGAAAACAAAGATTTGCCCCTGGTCTCTATAAAAGCAGTTTTTAAAGGGGGGTTGCGCGCAGAAAACCAAAATATAAACGGCCTTTGTAATTTAGTAGCACAGATGCTGGATAAGGCAACCACGACTAAAAGCGCTGCAGAAATAGCATATTTAGTTGAGTCAAAGGGCGCGCATCTTACTTACTTTAGCGGAAATAACAGCTTTGGCCTCTCTTTAGATTTATTAAGCAGGGACTTCGACGAGATGTCGGCGTTGTTGGCCGATTTAATCACCAGCTCTACATTTAGCCAAAGAGAGCTTAAGAGGGCAAAAGAAAAGAATTTAGCCCAGCTTAAAGCACGAGAAGACGACATATTTGAATCCGGAATGAGATTGTTGAAAACAACTCTATTCCAAAAGCACCCGTATAGATTTCTTACCATTGGGAATGAGGAGTCCTTAAAGAAAATAAAGCGCCGCGACTTAATAAACTTTTATCGAAGATTCTGTGTGGGTAAAAATATGGTCCTGGCTGTTTTTGGGGATGTTGACGCAGGAGAGGCTCTGGTAAAACTAAAGGAACTTTTTGCCGGGCTCAAAGCCGGCGATATCCCCCGCATTGCTCCGGATGAGGAACCCCGGATAAAAACTAATGCGGCATCATCTTTTAAATCTCTGCCTAAAAAACAGAGCCTCCTATTGTTGGGTTTCCACGGAACTACGGTTTTCGCTCGGAATAGGTATGCAATAGAAGTAATCTGTGAGGTCCTTTCCCAGGCATCAGGCAGGCTCTTTACCCAAATAAGAGAAAAGAGAGGGCTTGCTTATACTCTGGGGGCATATTCAGTATCGGGGCTGGACCCCGGCTATATCGTTATTTATGCTGCCACGCTGGCTGAAAATGTAGAAACAGTAAAAAGGGAAATATTGCGCCAGTTGCGCTTGCTTAAACAAAAGCCTCTAACTGAACAGGAATTAACGCAGACCAAAAGGGCGTTAATTGGTAAAAAGTTAATCAGCCGCCAGACTAATTCTGCCTGTGCGCTGGAGAGCTCTCTGGATGAGCTATATGGATTAGGCTATAACCGTTACCTTGAATATAGCGACCGGATTAATCGGACTACTCCGGAGGATGTCGTAAGATGCGCCAATCGATATTTTGATTTCAACAATTATGCAGTAGTTATTGTGGGCCCTCGCGGCAAAGTTGAGGAATAATGTTTGCTCTTTCTACTTCCTGGAATGCTTTGCAATATTCCCGGGCAAAAGATATAATAAAAGAGATTAAAGCCCTTGGCTTCGAGCGGGTCGAGCTTAATTTCAATCTTACTCCTGCGATGGTTGATGAGATGATTTTACTAAAAGAGCGGGGTCTGATTAAAGTAGTTTCTGTCCATAACTTTTGCCCGATACCTGAGGGCATCTCACGTAAGAGCGCCTCGCCCGATATGTTTTCTCTTTCTGCCTTAGATGAAGAGGAGCGGGCAAAAGCAGTTCGCTATACCCGCAAAACCATAGATACCGCTTCCAGAATAGGCGCAGAAGTTGTGGTGCTCCATGCAGGGCGAGTCGAGGTGGAGGAAAGATTTAAAGAGCTGGTTTCGATTTATAGGACTCAAGATAGCCAAAGATACAAGAGGCTCAAGGAACAGATGTTAAGGGAGCGCAAAGAAAAATCAAAAAATTTTTTTACCCAGGCGCTTAAAAGCCTTGAGCAATTATGCCGGTACGCGCAAAAGTGTAAAGTGAAATTAGGCATTGAAAACAGGTATTACTTTTATGAAATCCCCGACTTTAAAGAAATGGAAATAATTTTGGCGACTTTTCCCGGCCCGCCGCTTTACTATTGGCATGATGTGGGCCACGCCCAGGTATATGAAAATTTGGGTTTTTTTGAACATAAAGCGATTCTGGATAGATTTAGCCAGCGGATGATCGGCATACATCTGCACGATATAGAAGAGACAGATGACCACCGCGCCCCCTTAAAAGGCAACTTTGATTTTAGCTTACTCAAAACCTATATAAAAAAAGAGACCTTGAAAGTGTTAGAGCCGCATTATCCGGCAACGGCAGAAGAGATTATCCGCGGCAAGAATTATCTTGAGGAGCTGTTTTCAAAATGATTCGTCAGCCGCAAGCAGCAGGACAATTTTATCCGGCAAGCCCCGCCGCATTAAGGAAGGAGTTGGCGCGGCTATTGCAGAAAGAAGGGAAAAGGGAAGAGGCGCTGGGATTGGTAACGCCGCATGCCGGATATACCTTTTCGGGAAAAGTGGCCGGCGCCTGTTTTTCTAAAGTTAAATTAACCGGGACTGTAATTATTTTAGGCCCCAACCATACAGGCCTCGGCGCGCCTTTTAGTATTATGACAAGCGGCACCTGGCAGATGCCCCTGGGCAATGTAGAGGTTGATGTGTTTTTAGCCAAAAACTCTTAAAGGAGTCTAAATATTTAGAAGA
>JAHIIS010000130.1 GCA_018899075.1 Candidatus Omnitrophota bacterium
AAACGCCTTAAGCCCGTCTTTTCGGATACAACATCAAATCCTAATGCCTTAAGCAGCTTTGTGACTATTTTCTTAAGAAGAAGAGCACACAACCAGCCAATGAGCAAAATAATTACAGAAAGAGCAATCTTAGGTGCCCACTCTGTAGCAAATTGATAAGCCTTATTTAGCGTATTAATAACTAAAGCCTGAAAAATCTCTCCAAAATTAGCCATCACACCCGTCCTTTCTTCATTATCGAGGCTCAACCTCAATAATCTCAATCATCGCTTTTTAGGAAATCTTTGAATTTGTCCCATGGTTTTTTGACGAACTTTTCTCCTTTATCTAAGGCCTTCTTAATCTTATCTTCAGACTTACCTGCCAACTCATCGCTAACCCGGTCAATCTTTTTCAGGATTCCTTCAGTCTTTTTAAGTTCTATCATTAAGAAATCGGTAGAACTGGCAATGCCTGCTTGAAGATTAAGGTCATTTTTTAATTGCATAACTACTGCCACCGGCGTGGCTGCGGCCGGCTCTTTAACTTTGAGAATAAAGAAAATGGTAGCTATCTGCAAAACCGAGGAAGTAATAAATATAAGGTGCAGATTGGAGATGTTATAAGTAAAGAAAGTAAAACTTACTCCTGCCAGCGCATTGGATAAAATCCCCCCGATAATTGGCGCTGTTGCTCCCACAAGGCCGGTAATGGCGGCAAATAATGCCAGATATACGGAGCGCCCGAGTTTCGGAGAAAGTTTAATCAGGATATTAAACTGGGAAAGGACGGCTCCAGCCATAAAAGCGCCGGAAAGGATATGGGCTACCAAAATTGGAACGTAGTATTTCCCGGGCAGAGCCAGAATCCAGATAAACGGAATAATTATCAGCACCCAGCCGGAAACAATGATTATGGGCTTATTTCCTAATCTATCTGAGATTGGCCCCCATATCTTCATCATTAACAGAGTAGCTAAAGTTGCAAAGGTGCCAAAGATAGTAATACTGGAAAAATTAATCTTTAAGTTCTCAATCATAAATACGCCGTAAAAAGGGGCGGCAATCTGAATGGCAAACATCCAGGCGGAAACAAAAAGGATTAATGCCAGGAAATTTCTGTCTTTCAAGGGTTGAAAAAATACAGAAAAATTAAAGCCCGTGTCCGTTTCCTTTTTCGGGCTTTCAGTCTCAGGGATACGCGCTAAAAACCATGCAGCGATTAAACCGGCTGTTAATCCCAATACAAAAAGAATTATAAAGCCATAAGGATTGCTTTCTGAGAAACGCGCCTCCCACACAGTGAGAAATTTACCACCTAAAAGTATCACCACCATACCGCAGGCCGAGGCAATCATATTCCTTTTACCAAAGTAGGAGCCGCGAATATTTTGAGGCACCAAATCACTTATCCAGGCAAGCCAGGATACCCCTGATAATGACCCAAACAGACTGGAGACAGCAATCACGGCAACCAACATCCAGATCCGCCAATCTGAAAAAGCAGCAAATATTGCCAGAGGAAGCATAATGATAAGAATCCATAGCAGCCTGCTGGCTAAAATACTAAAAAGACAGAGTGTCTTTTTCTTGCCTGTCTTCTCGATTATGTATGAGCCGAAAATCTGAACAAGATTAGCAAACATCGGAAGCGCTGCCAGGATGCCTATCTGCTGCGGCTCGGCCTTTAAAAACTTCAGGGCAAAGCCCATAAGAAAAATACCGCCAGCAAGAGAACCCATCACTGCTGAGAGAGCGCCATCTATAATGGAAAAGTTGAGAGCTCTATTTTGAACTTTGGGGTCCATATAAAACGTCCTCTATTTTCAAACGGCTTCTATAGTCGAGGGTGGTTTTCTGGTGATGTTATAGGTAACACTGACCACACCGGGAACTTCCTGGGTCATTCTTGCGGCCAATTTGTCCAAGATATCATAAGACAGCTTTGTGGGGGTTCCTACCAGCGCGTCTTTACTTTCCCAACAGCGAACCTCAATCTGCAAACCAAAATCTCGCCTGCCCCCTCTTACTCCGGTAACTCTATCTTGATGTAAAATTGCCAGATACTGAAATGCCCCTGTTCCAGACAACTCTTCCTCCACAATCTTGGTGGCCTTCCTTACAGTCTCTACCCTTTCGGGAGTGACTTCTCCGATTACCCGCGCGGATAAGGCCGGTCCAGGAAAAGGTGGCCGTTTATATATTTCTTCAGGAAGTCCCAAGGCCTTGGCTATCTCTCGAACTGCCGATTTTCTCAGCTGGATTATCGGCTCAATAACTTTATAACCGTATTGCTTTTGTGTGTCAATCCCCACCTGCTCAAGAATGTTGTGCTGCCGTTTAACTCCGGCAACAGTCTCTTCTACATCTGTATAATTTGTGCCCTGAAGGAGGTATTTTGCCCCGCTTTCCTTGACCAGCCGGCCAAAGACATCTTTGTAAAATGTCTGGGTAATGGCCTCTCTCTTTTCTTCCGGGTCAGTTATACCCTTTAGCGCATTAAAGAATTCTTTTTTTGCATCGACTATTTCTACAGGCACGCCCAATTCTTTAAACAGAGAAACAATCTTTTGTGGCTCACCTTCGCGCATCAGGCCATTTTCTATAAAATATGTCTTCAACCTCTCACCCAGGGCCTTATGGCCCAACATAGTAACGGCCGAAGAATCGACCCCGCCCGATAGCGCGTTAACGGCTAAACCATCGCCGACGACAGAAGAAATCTCCTTTATTTTTTGTTTGATGAATTCTTCAGGCCGCAAATCCTCGATTTTTATTTCCTTGATTTCCATCTTATCCTCCTTCTTCGGGCGTCGCCGTTAAAGGCCCGGGGCTATCCCCCAGGCCCTTTAAGCGGACTCTTTTGCCGTGGTGAAACCATACAGTATAGTCTCTATCGCCCTGCTTGTTATTTAGCAAATGGTAGGCGGCCTCAACAATACATTTAGCGCTAAATGTGACAATAGAATCGGGGACTCCGCTTTTATCCTGCGACTGGGTAGTCATATCGCACTGGTCATTCACGTAATCAATGGC
>JAHIIS010000131.1 GCA_018899075.1 Candidatus Omnitrophota bacterium
GGTCCGGGGGGTCCCCTTGATGTGCATCAGGACGCATCCAGCCCCAAACCGGGCGATGACTTTGGCCATCCGGGAATCGGCCTTTAAGCCGCTGATATCATTGATAATACTGGCTCCTTCCCCTAACCCGGCATCCGCTACTTCCGACTTACTGGTATCTATGGAAACCGGGACTTTAATCTCTTTGACAAGTTTGCTGATTACCGGCAGAACCCGCATCCGTTCTTCTTGCGCAGAAATTGACTGCGCGCCCGGCCGCGTAGATTCGCCGCCGATATCAATAATATCTGCCCCTTCTTCTACCATTTGCAGGCCTAAATCCTTTGCTCTCTCCGGGTCCTTATAGAT
This sequence comes from Candidatus Omnitrophota bacterium, assembly GCA_018899075.1. Taxonomy (GTDB): domain Bacteria; phylum Omnitrophota; class Gorgyraeia; order JAFGHF01; family JAFGHF01; genus JAHIIS01. The sequence continues at coordinate 349 of JAHIIS010000131.1, forward strand.
TCCGTCTTTACTGAATGAATCGCAGGTCACATTCAATATCCCCATTACTTTAGTGGTATTGCCTAATTTGAGGGTATGCTGAGCGCAAATAAACTCAAATTCTTTTCTTCGCCTGGAATCTAATTTTAAAACTGAAGTAGTTTGCATTTTAACTTCCGGGTTCGGCTGTTCGCGGCTTTTCCAGACCCGTAATCTCTCTCACCTCTTTTACGCTCAAGACCTCTTTCTCCAGAAGCGCACCGGCTAATTTCTTTAATTCAGCCTTGTGTTTATCTAATTCGTCTTTGGCGTCTTTATAACAGGCATCCACTATCTTGTGCACCTCCTGGTCGATGAGCAGGGCTGTCTGGTCGCTATAATTTTTATGTTCTAATATATCGCGGCCGAGGAATATTTGCTTTTCCCTTTTGCCGAAAGTGCGCTGGCCCAGTTTTGCGCTCATCCCGAACTCACAAACCATCCTCTGGGCTAAATCTGTAGCCAGCTCAAGGTCATTTTGCGCGCCGGTAGTAATCTGCTGCAGAACAAGTTGTTCGCTGGCACGTCCGCCCAGGGTCATAGTAATCTCTGTCATTAATTTCTTTTTCGTATAAATATGCCTGTCTTCTATGGGAGGGGCCATAGTATATCCCAGGGCCATACCGCGGGGCAATATGGAGACCTTATGCAGGGGGTCGGCCTCAGGTAAAATCAGGGATAACAACGCATGGCCCGCTTCATGGTAAGCCGTCAATGTCTTCTCTTTCTTGTTAATCACCTTTGATTTTCTCTCGGGTCCGGCAATCACCCGTTCGATAGATGCTTCTAATTCTTTCGGCCCCACGGCATCTTTATTATTGCGCGCAGCCAATAGCGCAGCTTCATTGGCAAGATTGGCCAGGTCCGCCCCGGAAAATCCCGCAGTCTGACGGGCAACGGACTTTAACTGCACATCTTCGGCCAATTTGAGTGTTCGGGTATGGACCTTAAGGATTTCTTCTCTTCCTGTTAAATCCGGGCGGTCAACTACTATGCGCCGGTCAAATCTTCCCGGACGAAGAAGCGCAGGGTCAAGCACATCCGGCCGGTTTGTAGCCGCAATCAGAATAACGCCTTCCTGAGTATCAAAACCGTCCATCTCCACTAAAAGGGCGTTTAAAGTCTGCTCTCTTTCGTCATGGCCTCCGCCGATACCGGCAAATCTCTGCCGCCCCACCGCGTCTATTTCGTCAATAAATATGATGCAGCCTTTTCCGCCAATCCGCGCTGACTTTTTGGCCTGCTCAAATAAATCCCGCACGCGCGATGCCCCCACGCCGACAAACATCTCCACGAAGTCCGAACCGCTGATACTAAAGAAAGGCACACTGGCCTCCCCGGCGACTGCCTTAGCCAATAAAGTTTTGCCGCAGCCCGGGGGGCCCAGAAGCAAAACGCCTTTGGGAATCTTACCGCCCAGGCGCTGAAACCTCTTTGGGTCTTTAAGGAACTCTATTACCTCCTGCAGCTCTTCTTTTGCTTCATCCACGCCGGCAACATCTTTAAAGGTAGTTTTTAACTTATCGCCCGTCTGTTCTCTCGCCCGGCTTTTCCCGAAGGCCATTATTCTTTTGCCGCCCTGGGTTGCGCCGCGGTAAAAAAAGAACCACAAAAAGAAAATAAATAAAAACATCGGGCCGAGTGAATAAATGAGCGCTGTCCACCAGCGCGTAGATTTAATGTAAAAGTCCTGCACGTTTTCCCGCAAGACCGCAATTAAAGCTTCGTCTCTTTGAAGGATATTGACAGTATACCTCATCCCGTCACTTAACTTCCCTTCAATTATACCTTCAGACTCGATTGCCGATTGAATCTGACCGGTCTCTTTATTATTGCTGGCCATCTGATAAAATTCACTATAGCTGAGTTTACGCGCGGCCCCCTGAACAGTAAGGGTCCCCATTCTATACAGATAGATTAAACCCATAATTATAAGCAGCCAGAGCAAGAAAGACCTGTAAACTTTATTTTTCGGCTGGGGAGCCTGCCCTTTTATATTGGACGGCTTACGCATTCCTTTTTGGCTTTCCATTTATTCTCCTCAAATGAGCCCCGATTTTGTCGGGGTGAATTTGATTTTATCAAATATTTCCCGTATTGACAAGTTATTTCAAGCCCCTCTTATAAAAAACTAAATTCCCGCTTTTTTTAACCGCAGAGATTCCGCCGGGCAAGTCTACGATTGAGTTTAGGGGTCTTTTTCCCAGCAAGTCTTCCAGCTCCTTCCAGTGGCGATAATCGATCCTGCGCACGTCCCCTTTAAGTTCCTTAATCGCTAAGCGCGCGCCCAACTTCTGTAATGCCTTATGTAAGGTAAAGAATTTTTTAAGGTTAACTGCGACCTCTGCGCCGCCGCAGGTTTTGCGCGCTGCCCTAAATCTGCTCTGCGCAGCTTTCTGCAGAAAGTCAAAGTCTTCGGATACATTTTCGGCAAAGTTTACCAACATCTCTTTTATGTTGGGATTAAAACTCTTCTCCAGGTAGGGTATGAGTTCATTGCGAATTCTGTTGCGAAAATATAAGTTTTTTAGATTTGAAGAGTCGCAGCGATAAGGGATATCCTTAACTGAAAGAAAATGCATAATTTGTTTGCGCTTTATCTCGATCAGCGGGCGGATAATCAAACAATCCTCCAGCGGCCTCTTTGCCGGGATGCCCCGGAGCCCGGAGATTCCGCTGCCGCGCAAAAAACGCATCAACACGGTTTCGGCCTGGTCGTCCCGATTATGCCCTAAGGCGATTTTAGGCGCGCAGTTTTCTTTTGCTACCTTAAGAAAAAAATCGTATCTGAGATTGCGCGCTGCTTCCTCAACAGACAACTTTTCCTTCCTGGCAAAATCCTTAACCTTTACACTTTTGCAGGTTACAGGAAGCTTAAGTTTTTCCGCCAGGTTCTCGACAAAAATACTGTCGCTTTCGGCTTCATCGTATCTCAGCATATGATTTAAATGCGCTATATGTAAATAAAGCCGCCATTTCTTTTTTAACTTATTCAAAAGGTAAATTAAGGCGACGGAATCAGGCCCCCCCGAGACTGCAAC
>JAHIIS010000132.1 GCA_018899075.1 Candidatus Omnitrophota bacterium
CCGGAAAAAGGTATTAGCCACGGCTTTATTAAGAGTCTTTGGTTGTGAAAAAGACGAAAATATTTTAGCGGCTTTTTGCGGGCTTGAAAAAATAAGTCCGCTCAGCTCCGGCAAATTACGTAAGTTGTTGGGGCGGACCCTCGCTTGCCCAATTACCGACCCTGCTACAGGCCAGATTATCGCAGATAGATTCGAAAAGCTTAGCGAGCCAGTGATTAAAAAACTTGGCGCTGCATCCCGTATTGAAAAAATCATCCTTTTAAAGAAGGACGTACCCGAGATTTTAAATACTTTAACAAAGGACCGCACCCGAACCAAAGAAGAAGCCTCTATTGAAATATATCGAAAACTGAGACCTGCGGATCCCGCTACGCCTGAAGCCGCTTCTGCTTTAATAAAAAGACTGTTCTTTGACCCAAAAAGATATGACCTGGGTAAGGTAGGTAGATATATTTTAAACAGGAAATTAAAGTTAAAACACGGGCTGCAGGAGCGCCTTTTAGATTTAGAGACCTTGAATTTCGCAATCAGGGCTTTAATCGATTTAAGGGCAGGGCTCGGCAAGACAGATGATATTGACCATTTAGGCAACCGCAGAGTCCGCACCGTGGCTGAACTTTTGCAGAATCAATTTCGGATTGGCCTGGCCAGGCTCGAAAGGACCGTTAAAGATAGAATGGCAATATATGACTTAGAGAATATGACGCCGCATAGTCTGGTTAATTCGAAACTCGTCTCCACCGTTATTAAAGACTTTTTCGGCCGCAGCCAGCTTTCTCAATTTATGGACCAGACCAATCCGTTGGCAGAATTGACTCACAAAAGACGGCTCAGCGCTCTGGGGCCCGGAGGATTGAGCAGGGAAAGGGCCGGTTTTGAAGTGCGCGACGTGCACTATTCGCACTATGGAAGAATATGTCCGATTGAAACCCCTGAGGGGCCGAATATCGGACTAATTGCTTCGATGAGCACTTACGCCCGCGTAAACGAATTTGGTTTTTTAGAGACGCCGTATAGAAAAGCAGTCAATGGAAAAGTTACGGATAAAGTAGAATATTTGTCGGCTGATGTAGAGGATGACAAAATTGTTGCCCAGGCAAATGAGCCTCTCGACAAAAAAGGGCGTTTTATAAATAAAGTGGTCGCCTGTCGCTACCTGGCCGATTTTCCCAAGATGCCCCGGAATAAAGTGGAGTATATGGACATATCGCCCTGTCAGTTGGTTAGCGTAGCCGCTTCCCTGATTCCCTTTTTAGAGCACGATGACGCCAATCGTGCCCTGATGGGTTCAAATATGCAGCGGCAGGCTGTTCCTCTGTTGCAACCCGAGCCTCCCTTGATTGGTACGGGCCTTGAAGCGCGCGTGGCAGCTGATTCGGGGACAATGCTAGTGGCGGAATCGGCCGGTGCGGTTAAGTATGTGCAGACAGATAAGGTTATTATCGATAATACGACGTATAACTTGAAGAAGTTTATCCGCAGCAATACCAATACCTGCATTAATCAAAGGCCGATAGTGAAAGTAGGCCAAAAGGTCAAGGCAGGCCAGGTTATTGCTGACGGCACAGCCACTAAGGACGGAGAACTGGCCCTGGGACGCAATATTCTGGTAGCTTTCATGCCCTGGCGCGGCTATAATTTTGAGGACGCGATTTTAATTAGTGAAAAGGTGATAAAAGAAGATATTTATACTTCTATCCATATTGAAGAGTTTGAAATTGAGGCCAGAAATACAAAGCTGGGGGATGAAGAGATTACCCGGGATATTCCCAATGTCGGAGAAGATGCCTTAAAGAATTTGGGTGCCAACGGGATTGTCCGTACAGGCAGCGAGGTGGCCGCGGCAGATATCCTGGTGGGCAAGATTGCCCCCAAGAGCGAAACAGAGTTGTCTCCGGAAGAGAAACTCCTGCGCGCTATCTTTGGAGAAAAAGCGGGAAACGTCCGCGATGCCTCTTTAACCGTTCCTCCGGGAATAGAGGGGATAGTTGTGGATACACAAGTCTTTTCCCGAAAGGAGGCGCGCGGCAAATCTAAACAGGAGATTGAAAACGGGATCAAGCAGATTAAAGAAATTAAAGATTATTACCAGGGCCAGATAAGGGAAGCGAAGAAAGAAAAGGCCAAAAAATTATCAAAACTTTTGCTCGGCCAGGCCGTTGCTAAAGATATCGTAGACAGTAAAACAGGCAGGACTTTAGTCTCCCAAAAAAAGGTTATAACCGCCAAAAAACTCGATAAAATTAAACCAAAAGATTTCCCCAAAATTAAACTCAAGAATTCGGCACGCCAGGAGCAGATTAAGAAAGCAATAGAGTTCTATACCGACCAGATAAACAATTTAATCTACGAACAGGATAGAGCGATAGATAGGATTAAAAGAGGCGATGAGCTGCCTCCCGGAGTGCTAAAGAAGGTCGTAGTATACGTGGCTACAAAGAGAAGGCTCTCTGTGGGAGACAAGGTTGCCGGCCGGCACGGAAACAAAGGAGTGGTCGCCAAGATTTTGCCGGAAGAGGATATGCCTTTCCTGCCCGACGGCACGCCGATAGATTTAGTGCTTAACCCCTTGGGTGTGCCCTCAAGAATGAACGTCGGCCAACTTCTGGAGACCCAGCTGGGATGGGCGGCAAAAGCCCTCGGTTTGACGATTGCTTCCCCGGTTTTTGATGGGGTGGGGGAAGAGCAGATAAAAGAGCAGATGCAAAGAGCACAGCTCTCGGAGGACGGAAAGATAACACTTTATGACGGATGGACAGGCAAACCTTTTGAACAGAGAGTAAGCGTAGGCTACATTTATATGATGAAACTCATTCATCTGGTCGACGATAAGATACACGCCCGTTCCATCGGGCCCTATTCTTTAGTTACCCAGCAGCCTCTGGGGGGAAAGGCCCAGTTTGGCGGGCAACGTTTCGGCGAAATGGAAGTATGGGCACTGGAGGCCTACGGTGCCGCTTATACATTACAGGAGCTTCTTACAGTTAAAAGCGATGATGTAATCGGCAGGACCCGGGTCTACGAAGCCATTGTCAAGGGCGAGAGCGCCTTTCAGCCGGGGACTCCGGAATCGTTAAATGTCTTGATTAAGGAATTGCAGGGATTGGGGTTGAATGTAATTGCGGAACTTTCCCAAAAAGCCGCCGAAGCCAAAAAGAGGACCGAAAGGGAGAAGAAGCAATGAGGGATGTCAATACCTTTGATGCTATATCTATAAAGATTGCTTCCCCGGAGGTTATTCGTTCCTGGTCCAGAGGTGAAGTCAAAAAGCCCGAAACCATTAATTATCGAACCTTTCGCCCGGAAAAAGACGGCCTTTTCTGCGAAAGAATCTTTGGCCCGACCCGGGATTGGGAGTGCGCCTGCGGCAAATATAAGCGGATTAAATATAAAGGTATTATTTGCGACCGCTGCGGCGTAGAGGTAACCCGCTCTTCCGTAAGACGCGTACATATGGGGCATATTGAACTGGCCTCGCCTGTTTCCCATGTCTGGTTTTTTAAGGCTGTCCCCAGCCGCATGGCCACTCTTTTAAATATGGCCCTCAGAGACATAGAAAGAGTGTTATACTATGAGGAATATGTAGTTACCAAGCCGGGTGCTACTGCCCTAAAGAAAAAACAGCTTTTGACTGATGAAGAATACCAGAATTGTCTGGAGAAATATGACCAGGGCTTTACGGCCAGGATGGGCGCAGAGGCCATCCGCGATTTACTCAAAGAAATAGATTTAGATGCGACCATTACCAGGCTCCATAAAGAACTCGGTAATTGCAAAACTGATTTTGGACAGAAAAAGGCCCTTAAGACTTTACGCGTTTTAGAGACATTTAAAAAATCCAACAATCGCCCGGAGTGGATGATTCTGGAGATATTGCCGGTTATCCCTCCGGACTTGAGGCCCCTAGTTCCTCTGGACGGAGGCAGGTTCGCCACCAGCGACCTGAATGATTTGTATCGCCGGGTAATTAACAGGAACAACCGCCTGAAAAAACTTGTAGAATTGAAAGCGCCGGAAATAATTATCAGGAATGAAAAAAGGATGCTTCAGGAAGCGGTGGATGCGCTTTTAGATAACGGACGCCACGGACGGCCGGTTTTAGGGCCGGGAAACCGGCCTTTGAAGTCTTTAAGCGACATGCTTAAAGGCAAGCAGGGAAGGTTCCGGCAGAATTTGCTGGGGAAAAGAGTTGACTATTCGGGAAGGTCGGTGATTGTGGTCGGCCCTGAGCTTAAACTTCATCAATGCGGACTGCCTAAAAGTATGGCCTTAGAGCTTTTTGAGCCCTTTATTATTCGTAAACTCAAAGAACGCGGCTTTGTCCACACTATCAAAAGCGCCAAGAGAATAGTAGAGAAGGCCAGGCTCGAAGTCTGGGATATACTGGACGAGGTGATTCGCGACCATCCGGTTTTACTTAACCGCGCGCCCACCCTGCACAGATTGGGGATTCAGGCATTTCAGCCGGTACTCATCGAAGGCAAGGCGATCAAGATTCATCCGCTGGTGTGCTCCGCCTTTAATGCCGACTTTGATGGCGACCAGATGGCTGTTCACGTGCCGCTTTCTTTAGAGGCGCAGATGGAGTGCCGCCTGCTTATGCTTTCCAGCAATAACATCTTTTCTCCTGCTAACGGAAAGCCCTTAGCCACTCCCTCCCAGGATATTGTTTTAGGTTGTTATTATTTGACTAAAGAGAAACCGCGGCTGGGAACTCACGGGAGGGTGTTTGCGACTGCTGAGGAGGTAATTATCGCTTATGAGGATAAAGAAGTTCCCCTCCACGCCAAAATAAAAGTAAAGATCGGCAACGAAATTATCGAAACTACAACAGGAAGGGTAATATTCAATCAGCTTTTACCTGAAGGTATGGCTTTTGTAAACGAGGTAATGAATAAGTCAAGATTGAGAGAGGTCATCTCTAACTGTTGTCGAAAATTCGGGCTGCATCAAACTATTCTGCTTTTGGATAAATTAAAGACAACCGGCTTTGAACAGGCAACCCTGGCCGGCATCTCCATATCGGTTGAGGAAATCAGGGTACCTGCGCAGAAAGGGCAAATTCTTAAGAAGGCCAAAGAAGAGGTGCTGGATGTAGAAAACCAATACAGAAACGGCCTGATTACCGATGGAGAGAGATATAATAAAATTATCGACATCTGGACTAAAGCTACGGATAAGATTGCCAACTTAATCTTTGAATTGCTTGATCCTTTTAACCCTATTTTTATGATGGCCGATTCGGGCGCCCGGGGTTCGCAGCAGCAAATCAGGCAGTTGGCAGGCATCAGGGGTTTGATGGCCAAGCCTTCAGGGGAGATTATCGAAAGCCCTATTACTGCAAACTTTAGAGAGGGCCTGACTGTCCTGGAATATTTTATTTCCACCCATGGAGCAAGGAAGGGCTTAGCGGATACGGCCCTGAAGACCGCCGATTCCGGCTACCTGACCCGCAGGCTGATAGATGTGGCGCAGGACGTAATTGTCACTGAACATGACTGCGGCACCTTAAACGGCATTTTAATTGCCGCTATTATTGAGGGCGATGAGGTGGTCATCCCTCTTAAAGAGAGAATTATCGGCCGTGTCGCATTGGATAATATCGTTGACGTAGTGAGCGATGAAGTAATTGTAGAGGCGGGTGAGGAAATTACGGAAGAGAAAGCGCAAGATATAGAAAAAGCAGGCATTGAAAAGATTCGCATCAGAAGCGTTTTAACCTGCGAGGCAAAAAGAGGCGTTTGCGTTAAATGCTACGGAAGGAATTTAGGCACGGGCAGACTCGTGGAACCTGGTGAGGCGGTAGGTATTATTGCCGCCCAATCCATAGGCGAGCCCGGAACGCAGCTTACAATGAGGACTTTTCATATCGGCGGCACCGCAAGCCGCGTTGTGGAACAATCGTTTATTAAGTCTAAACACAAAGGAATAGTTAAATATATAAATCTGAAAACGATGGAAAGCTCCAAAAGCGGCGAGTATCTGGTCTTAAATAAGAATGGCCAGGCGGTAATCTGCGATGAATCGGGCCGGGAATTAGAAAAACACACTCTTCCCTCAGGGGCAATCCTTAGCGTGGCAGAAGGAAAGATTATAGACAAAGAAAAGGTGTTTGTCAGATGGAATCCTTATATTTCGCCGATTATTTCGGAACTGAGCGGGCGTGTTAAGTTCGAAGATATCATTGAAGACAAAACGGTAAAGAAAGAGCTGGATGTGACTACCGGCCTTTACGATAGGGTAATTATCGACCATAAAGGAGAATATCATCCTCAGATTGTAATTCTCAACGAGAAAAAGGAGATATTGGCTGTATACACTATCCCTGTAGGCGCGCATATTGTAGTAAAAGATGGCCAGAAGATACAGGCGGGCACTCTTCTGGCTAAGACTCCCCGGAAGATTTCTAAAACGACGGATATCACAGGGGGCTTACCCCGCGTGGCGGAACTTTTCGAAGCCAGAAGGCCAAAGGACCCCGCGATTATCAGCGAAATTGACGGAACAGTAGAATTGGGCACGACCAAGAAGGGCCAGAGAAGGATAATTGTTACCTCTTCCACCGGGATGAAAAAAGAATACGTCATCCCCCACGGAAAGCACCTCAATGTTTATAAAGGCGATAGGGTTACATCGGGCCAGAAACTTGTCGATGGCCCGATTGTTCCTCAGGATATCTTGCTGGTTTTGGGAGACAAGAAACTACAGGAATACCTGGTTGACGAAATCCAGGAAGTTTATCGACTGCAGGGAGTAGAAATCAACGATAAACATATTGAAGCTATTGTCAGGCAGATGCTAAAGAAAGTGAGCATCGAAGACTCCGGAGATACGGATTTTCTTGCAGGTATGCAGGTAGATAAATTTAAGTTTCAGGAAG
>JAHIIS010000133.1 GCA_018899075.1 Candidatus Omnitrophota bacterium
CGCCGAAAGCAATCCTAAAAAGATTGCCAGAGAAGCCGGTAAAAGCATCCGGTCATAAAAGATAAACATAGGATAAGCGCAAGCAATGAGAGAGGCAATAATTCCCACCTGGCTGTTAAAGAGCCTTCTGCCCAATAAATAAATCAGTCCGCAGTTTAAGGCCCCGATAAGTATCTGAATCAATATCAGAGCGAAGACTTCTCCTTCTGAAAAAAGATAGGCCAAGCTTAAGAAATACGGATAGACCGGCAGCGCGTAAAAGACGTCTTTGCCCAGAAAATTGCCCCGGACAATGTCTTTAGCCCACTGAAGATAAAAGTAACTGTCGGAGCCGGCGCCCGGCTGGATAAATCCCGCTGTCTGACTGAAATAGATAGAGCGCACACTAAAAGCCAGAACCACAAGCCCCAGAAAGATAAGCCTGGATTTAGAGAAAAGTCTCAATTTAGCGGTTATCCTTTTCTCCAAAGACCTGGGCGGTAAAACTATGAAGTTCGGTATCTTTATCTTTCCAGGCATCCGCACTTAATCCTGCTTTATGCGCGCAGAGATTGTCAAGGAATTCCTCGCGAGTCCATCCGGTCTCTGTGGCTACTTGCGGCAAAAACACTCCGCCGGAATTGCCTCTTTTGACAATCACTCCGTGCACGCCGAGCTTGATTTCATCAACATCTTCCACCCTCTCGGGCGTAGAAAGCACGGAGATCTCTATGTCTATGTCCTCTAATTCATCGGCCGTTACGGGCGCAAAGCGCGGGTCGGCTGTAGCCGCTTCGATTGCCATATCGCGCACAGTAAGATACAGAGGCTGGCGGCCAATGATATTACCTATACAACCCCGGAGGTTGCCCTGTTTATGAATGGTTACAAATGCCCCCATATTTTTGAGCAGGAGAGGGTCGCTCTCTGAAAAATCTAATTTTTGGGCAGAACTTACATATTCGTTCATCGTTTTGCGGGCAATCTCTAATAATCTTTTTTGCTGTCCCTCATTTAATATATCTTTGTTTTCGTTAGACATTTCTTCCCTCCCGCGCTTGGCATCCCCCAACGCTTGCGCTTCGGAGGATAGCCCCCCGTAGCCTTGGCGAAGGGGGGCATAAATTGCCGCGCTTAAATAACCCACGACCCTTCGCTTATCGCCGGTGATATCGCCGGAATTGGCATATTTCATAATCTCGATATCATCCGCGCCTCGCCCTTTCGCATAAAGCAAAGTAGTTATCACGCAAGCCGCCCCGCAGAGCTCGCATTCTTCGGAGACTAATTTATAATATAAAGATTCGGGGTCAAGTCTTTCCAGCTCTTTAATGGTCAAGTTATCGATCTTGCGGGCCTCATCGTATGGATGGTCATGAGACATATCCGTGCTGGCTACTATCAAAACATCCTCTCTATCCTTGGTAGCTTCCAGAAGTGCCTGGCTTAAAATCCGGCAATTTTCGTCAGAGAATTTACCCATAATTACAGGGACTATTTTAAAATTGTCCAGGACTATCTGTAGAAAGGGAATCTGCACCTCTACGGAATGCTCTCTGGCAAAGGCAGATTCATAAAAGGAAATATTGGCGTGAGAGTTGATTAAGGTATTGGCTAATTCAGCATCAACGGGTACGTTTCCTAAAGGGGTCTGCCAGGCACCTTGAGGATATACCGAAACCCCATCGAAATATTCATAGTGACTGGGGCCGATGATTACTACGGTGCGAATGGGCCTGTCCTTTATAGCCTTATATCCATAGGCAGCCACACTGCCGCAATATTCATAGCCGGCATGAGGAGAAATTAAGGCTAAAACATCTTTGTCTTTTTTCCCTACCTCTGCCCAGTCTAAAAATCGCTTTATTTCTGCGGCTAAAATTTTTGCCGAATCGGGATAAAAGGCGCCGCTGACAACCGGCTTTTTTATTTGCTGGGCAAAACAATTAGTGGATAAAAGAAAGAAAAACAGGATGGTTAAGACCGGACTCTTCTTCATAATATATTGGTGAAAGTGTTGGTGGAGCAGAGGAGGATTGAACTCCCGACCTCCAGAGTGCGATTCTGGCGCTCTCCCAGCTGAGCTACTGCCCCTTTTACTTACAAGACATCGCCCTTAATACTATACTCGAGGTCAGGGTGGTCTCCGGATTGTCCAGACTTTTTGCTTGCGTAGGATCGCGTCGAGCTTGTATTTCTACATCAACCTGATTGGGAGCGCTGCCGACACTAAAAATATCGCTTCTTACTACCATGCCTTCAGCGAGATTTTCGGTATTAGTGGGGTCATTAATAATATCTTGAACAAAGACAATCGTATAACCCGGGCCTCCCTCATATCTATATTCGATTGTCCTATCATTAGCGTCAAACTTACCAACCTTACTATTTGTGTCCTGCTGCACTCGAATTGTCGTCCCATCGGCAGAAACAACAAGTCCGGGATTAGCTGCATCTCCAATACCTAACTGCACATTCTTGACTATATGTTCCATAGCTATCTTTGCTTCATCCTGAATCCGGCTTTCTTTGGTGATACTGCCGAAAAACCGGCGGCTGGTAATGTCCACACTGGCTACCGTCACAATAACCAACCCCATAAGGACAATAGCGATAAGTACCTCTGTTAGGGTGAAACCTTTGGAAGACATTATTTTTTCCCCTGAAAGATTATTTTGGCACTTCAGGTTCAGTCCACTTTACTTCTACAGTTACCTCTTTATAATCTATTCCAGCATCCACGTCAGGATTTTTATCAGTAACTGTATATTCTCTGGTTCCGCCAAATTTATCTCCAAGTTCGGTGCCACTAAGCGAAAGGAAAGCTTCGGTAGTATGTGTGCCGGCGCTAATATCCCCTCCGGTAGGCCAGGTATCCGCCCCAACTTTATTTCTCAATTGCTCTAGAGTCTGGCGGGCAAAATCCATCGCCTGCATCCTGCGGCCGGTGCGGCTTACCGCACCCTTTTCCGTACTGAAAATAAAAAGCACGCCCCCTGTAGCCAGCGTTAAAATAAGGGCAGAAACAATTACTTCTATTAAAGTGAAAGCGCGTTTGTTCACCCCGCCCTTCCTTTCTTTGCAATGCCAAGTTTAGATTTTAGTTTTGCTAAACTGCTACCGTATTTTTTCAAACTCTTTC
>JAHIIS010000134.1 GCA_018899075.1 Candidatus Omnitrophota bacterium
AAACATAGATTGGTCCTGGTAAATTCAAGGCCGGTGGACATCCCTTCTTTTTTGGTTAAAACAAAAGACGTTATTTCTATAAAAAGCGATGAAAAGAAAAGAAAGCACTTTCGGGAGATTATTAAACTTACCAAAGAAAGAGCCGTTCCTCAGTGGCTGTCTGTTGAAGGCGAAAACTTACGGGGCGCTGTTACAAAGCTACCCGAGAGGACAGATGTCCAATTTCCGATTCGCGAGCAATTAATTGTAGAGTTATATTCCAAGTAAACAGGGAGGCAAAATGGGAGTTAAATGGAGAAGCTTTGAAATGCCGAAAAAATTGGAGTGTGATGAATCTGCATATTCCGATTCCTATGCTAAATTTACTGCGGAGCCTTTTGAGCGAGGCTACGGCATTACCGTCGGCAACTCTTTAAGGAGGGTGTTAATTTCTTCTATAGAAGGAAGTGCGGTCACCTCTATTAAAATTGAGGGAGTATTGCACGAATTCTCCAGCATCCCCGGCATCGTCGAAGATGTCCCCGAGATTGTTTTAAACATAAAGAAACTGATTCTTCGCACGCATACCAAGAGCCCCAAGACAATTTTTATCAAGGCAGAAAAAAAAGGAGAAGTCAAGGCGCAGGATATTATTACCGATGAAACAACCGAAATTATAAACCCCGATTTACACATAGCCACTCTTTCTAAAAATACAAAGTTTTACGTAGAGATAGAAGTGGGCCGGGGCCGCGGTTATGTTCCTGCCGAAAGGAACAAGAAAGAAGCTCATGTCGTCGGGGTCATTCCTATAGATTCTATATTTTCGCCGGTAACAAAAGTCAATTTCCACGTGGAGAATACCCGCGTCGGACAGATGACCGATTACGACCGGCTCATCCTGGAGATCTGGACAAACAAAAGTATGAGCCCCAAAGAAAGCCTCCTTTATGCCTCTAATATACTCCAAAAGCACCTGGAGGTGTTTGTAAATTACGGCAAGTTACCCGAAGAAGAAGAGGCAGAGGAAACCGAAGAAGATCAGGAAGTTTATGAAAAATTGAGGCAGCCTATCTCTGAGCTTGAGCTTTCGGTAAGAAGCGCCAATTGTTTAGAAGAGGCGAAAATTAAAACCATCGGGGACCTTGTCCAAAAGACAGAGATGGAGATGCTCAAATATAGAAACTTCGGCAAAAAATCTTTAGCTGAGATTAACAATATTCTTAGTTCAATGGCTCTATCCCTGGGAATGAAAGTCGATATGAAGAAATTAAAGAAGAAGCGAAAGGCATAAGGAAAGATGCGCCACCGAAAATTTTCACAGAGACTTAGCCGGCCTATGGGCCAGAGGCGCGCTTTGCTGCGCAATATGGTAATTAACCTTTTGAAATATCAAAAGATTAAAACTACAAAGGCAAAGGCCCGCTTCGTCCGCTCTTCCCTTGAGCGTTTAATCTCATTAGCCAAGAAAGACGGCTTGCAGTCTCGAAGGCAGGCCTATCGAATTCTGGATGATAGAACTGCGGTTAATGAATTGTTTTCGCGGATTACTCCTTTGTTTAAAAATAAAAATTCCGGTTTTAGCCGGATAATTCGCGCCTCTTACAGGCGGGGAGACGGCGCAGAGTTGGTCTTTTTAGAACTCACAGAAAAGGCTCCTGAAGTAAAACCGGCCAAGCCTGCAAAAGTCAAGCCTGAAATTAAACCAGAGGAAAAAGCAAAGCCTCCCAGAGAAAAACCCAGGCCCCCTAAAGAGTTAAAGCCAAAGAAATTCTTAGGAGGCCTGCGCAAGCTATTTAAAAAAGAGAGAGATTCTTTATGAATTTAGCCCGAAGAGCGGCAGAAATCACCCCTTCCTTGACTCTGGAGATTACATCTAAGGCATCGAGAATGAAAGAAGAGGGGCATAATGTGGTCAATTTTGCCAGCGGCGAACCAGACTTTGATACTCCCGAATATATAAAAGAGGCTGCAATATGCGCCATCAAAGAAGGCTTCACAAAATATACACCCTCCACAGGATACCTAAAATTAAAGGAAGTCATATCCGCAAAATTAAAGAAAGATAACCGCCTTACATTTTCTCCCTCCCAAATCGTAGTAAGCTCGGGGGCAAAACACGCTCTTTATAATATCCTGCAGGTTCTCTGTGAGCGAGGGGACGAAGTAGCAATTGCTTCTCCTTATTGGGTAAGCTATCCCCAGATGATAAAACTTGCCGGCGCAAGAGTTCGTATTATTGAGACTTGCGCAGAGAACAAATTCAAATTGGATAAGAAGTCTTTGGCCTGCGGCATTACCGGAAAAACAAAAGCCCTTATTCTTAACAGCCCGGGAAACCCTACCGGCTGTGTATACTCCCGCCAGGAACTTGCGCAGATTGCAGAAGTTGCAATCCGGCACAATCTATATATAATCAGCGATGAGATATATGAAAAGCTGACTTTTGACGGTAAAAGGCACATATCTTGTGCATCTTTAAATAAAAAAATTTATAAGCGCACTATAGTAGTCAACGGGGTATCGAAGACCTATGCGATGACCGGATGGAGAATCGGATATCTGGCTTGCGCTTCCCAAAAAATAATTGAGGCTGTAGGCAACTTGCAGAGTCATTCCACCTCTAATCCTTGTTCAATCAGCCAAAGAGCTGCCCATGAAGCTTTAAAAGACCCCCGGGAAAAACAACTGCGTCAGATGGTTAAGGAACTGCAGTCAAGGCGCGATTGCATGTTGCGGGCTCTGAGTAAAATCGCCGGGTTATCTTTCGTTAAACCGGAAGGCACATTTTATGTATTCTGCAATATTTCCAGGGTAAAGCTGGATTCAATTGCTTTCGCCCGGCGCTTACTTAAAGAGGCCGGGATAGCGGTTGTTCCCGGAATAGCCTTTGGCAGAGACGATTATATTCGCTTAAGCTTTGCCACAAGTATGGAGCAAATAAAAGAAGGCCTGCGCAGGTTAAAGGACTGGGTTGAAAACAAAGGCTTATGGGTTACACAATAGCAGAAAAGATACTCGGCCAACACAGCCATAGAAAGGTTAAAGCGGGCGATGCGGCGGTTTGCGATATAGACTTTTGTTTCAGCCAGGACGGCACCTCAGAGCTTGTAATTGACAGTTTTTCCTCTTTAGGCAAAAAAAGAGTTTTTGATAAGCAGAAGTTTTGTATAACAATCGACCACAGCGCTCCCAGCCCCAGACTTTCTATTTCCGACATTCACCAGAAATTAAGAAGATTTAGTCAAGAGCAAGGCACTCTACTTTTTGATGCGGGCTGCGGCATCTGCCATCAGGTAATTCCGGAGGCCGGGTTTATTCTTCCCGGCAGTTTAGTGGTAGGGGCCGACTCGCATACCTGTACTTACGGGGCGCTTAATGCCTTTGCCTGCGGTTTCGGCTCTACAGATGTAGCGGTGGCCTTAGCGAGCGGCAAAAATTGGTTTAGAGTTCCTCAAACAGTCAAATTGATTGTGAAGGGAAACTTACCCAAAGGAGTAACAGCCAAAGACATTATTTTACACATAATCGGGCAATTGGGGGCCAATGGTTGCACATATATGGCAGTGGAGTTTTCCGGCCCGGTTATTGATAGCCTGGGTATGGACGGGCGCTTTACAATTAGCAATATGGCTGTGGAAATGGGCGCTAAATGCGCTTTATTTTGCGCGGATGAAAAGACATTGCGCTGGCTTAAAAAACGCACAAAAAGAAAATTTAAGGCTGTCGGCGCCGACAGAGACGCAGACTACAAAGAAATCAAAGAGTTTGATATCTCAAAACTGTCTCCCCAGCTGGCCTGCCCGCACAGCGTAGATAATGTAGTCGATATCGAAAAGGTTTTAGGCACGAAGATTGACCTGGCATATCTGGGAACCTGCACTAACGGCAGATTAGGAGATTTAGCGCAGGCGGCGCAAATTCTAAAAGAGAGGCGCGTTAAACCGGGTGTTACATTTATTGTAGCTGCCGCTTCAAAAGAGATATATTTACAGGCTGCCAGGCTTAAGATTTTAGAGGTATTGTCGCGGGCGGGAGCGGTGGTCTTGCCTGCGGGCTGCGGCCCCTGCGTGGGGACGCACGCAGGAGTTCCTGCCGATAAGCAGACGGTTATCTCTACAGCGAATAGAAATTTTAAAGGCAGAATGGGAAATCCCCGTGCTTCTATTTTTCTTGGCTCTCCTTTGACTTTAGCCGCCTCGGCGGTGGAGGGAAAAATAGCCGACCCGCGCAAATACTTCGCAGACACCAGGAGATAAAATGGATTTAGAGACCCTGCTAAAGAAAGCTCAGGAAAGAGAGGCCTCGGATTTACATATTACCGAAAACGCACCCCCGATTTTTCGCATTGACGGAAAACTTTTGTTTACAGACTACAAAAACTTAAGCCGCGAAGACACTAAAGATATGGTTTACGGCATATTGAATGATGAACAGAAAAAGGCTTTTGAAAAAAAGCTGGAATTAGACTTTTCTTTGACTATGCCCGGTGTTCAGCGGCTAAGGGTAAATGCGCATATGCAAAGGGGGAGTGTAGAGGCCGCCTTTAGATTGGTTAGTTTAAGGATTCGTTCAATCAGAGAATTAGGCCTTCCTCCGATAGTAGAAAGTTTAGCGCGCAAACCTTGCGGCCTCGTATTAATAACCGGGCCTACGGGGACAGGAAAGACTACGACCCTTGCGGGGATGGTAGATTTAATTAATAAGGAAAGAGAACATTTGATTGTAGTCATTGAAGACCCTATCGAGTATGTGCACGTCAATAAGAAAAGTGTAATCAAGCAGAGAGAAGTCTATTCCGACACACGTTCTTTTGCCGAGGCTCTTAAGCATGCCCTGCGCCAGGACCCCAATGTAATCGTCGTAGGGGAGATGCGCGATTTGGAAACGATTTCTACTACCTTAACTGCTGCAGAAACCGGGCATTTAGTTTTAGCCACTTTGCATACGCCGGATGCCGCACAGACCATCGATAGAATTATTGATGTTTTTCCGCCCTATCAGCAAAGGCAGATAATGGTTCAGTTGTCTAATTCTTTGCTGGGGGTGGTGGCGCAACGGCTGCTTCCTCAAATGGAAGGACACGGCAGAGTAGCGGCTACGGAGGTGATGATAGCTACTTCCGCTATCCGTAACCTTATTCGCGAACACGAAACGGAACAACTGCTCACTTTAATCCAAACCGGCTCTCAATACGGAATGAGGACTATGGATAAATCCCTAAAAGAGCTTTACGATAAAGGCGTAATTTCCTACGAGACAGCCATATCTTTCGCGAAAGAGCCCGCAGAGTTTACAAGGCCTTGATTATGAAGAAGATTGGCCGCGCCTATAAATTTGGGGACGATATCAGCACAGACTTGATTATCTCCGGCAGATACAAGTTTTCTATTCGGAATATGAAAGAACTTGCGAGGCACGTTATGGAAGACGCAGATGCGCGCTTTTATCGTAAGATTAAAGGAAGGCCTTCTTTTATAGTAGCGGGATGGAATTTCGGTATGGGTTCTTCCCGCGAACAGGCCCCCCGGGCTATAAAAGAAGCGGGAATCTTAGCGGTAATGGCCAAAAATTTTGCCCGCATTTTTTACCGCAATGCCTTTAATATCGGCCTGGCCCTGGTAGAGTGCAATACCGACTCGATATCTTCCGGCGATACCCTGGAGCTGGACCTGGATAGAGGCTATTTAAAAAATAAAACCAAAAAAATACGTATCCCTGTTAAGCCGTTACACCCGATAATGAAGAGTTTACTTAAAAGCGGCGGGGTGGTAAAATATTTTAGCAAACACAAGGGGTTAGACTTTGGCTTATAATATCACGCTTATCCCGGGTGACGGCGTAGGGCCGGAAGTAACCGGGGCCGCCAGAAGGTGCATTGAGGCCACGGGAGTAAATATTCGCTGGGAAGAAGTTATCGCAGGAAATGAGGCCCTGCGCAAATACGGGGAAGTCCTGCCCGCGGCAACAGTTGCCTCCATTAAAAAAAATAAGGTTGCGCTTAAAGGGCCGGTGATTACGCCTATTGCCGGGGGGTTTCGTTCTGTGAATGTCCAGATGCGCCAGGCGCTTGAACTTTATGCCTGCGTGCGCCCCTGTAAATGGTATGATGGCGTAAGGACCCCTTATAAAAACGTTGATTTAGTGGTAATAAGGGAGAACACCGAAGGCCTTTATTCAGGGATCGAGTTTGAGAAAGGCAAAGAAGATACCCGCAGTCTCCTGCAGACTATAAACGGTCTTAGCAATAAAAGAATAAGGCCGGATAGCGCTATCAGTATAAAACCTATTTCGGAGACTGCTTCAAGAAGGATTGTGCGCTTTGCTTTTGAATACGCCGCTGCCAATAAGAGAAAGAAGCTTACCTGCGTCCATAAAGCCAATATTATGAAGTTTACCGACGGCCTCTTTTTAAAAGTAGCCAGAGAGACAGCCGGAGATTACGAAGGGAAAGTCGAGTTTGAAGATAGGCTGGTTGATAATATGTGCATGCAGTTGGTTCAAAAGCCCCAGGATTACGATTGTTTAGTCTTGCCCAATCTTTACGGGGATATTATTTCAGACCTCTGCGCAGGTTTAGTAGGGGGGCTGGGTGTTGCCCCGGGCGCCAATATCGGCGGGCCTTTCGCTGTTTTTGAACCCACGCACGGGAGTGCCCCAAAATACAAAGGAAAAAATAAGGTAAATCCTACGGCAATGGTCCTTTCCGGAGTATTGATGCTTAAGTTTATCCGGGAATTTGAGGCTGCCGAAAGGCTGGAACGCGCCGTTAAGCAAGTAATTAAAGAGGGAATATCCGTAACCTACGATTTAAAAGAGGATAGAAATGACCCCGCGGCGGTGGGCACCAGTGAAATGGCCGATGCCATTATTGAGAGGCTAAGATGAAGGTTGCGATAATCGGGGCAGGAGACGTGGGGGCATGCACAGCTCAAAGGATTGCCGAAGCAGGCCTCGCCGATGTGGTCCTTATGGATATTGTGCCGGGAAAGGCGGCCGCGTTAGCCCTGGATTTAAGCAGCGCCTCTTCCATTATTCGGCATTCCCGCTCCATAACCGGAACGACTGATTATAAGGATATTGCCGGTGCGGATATAGCCGTCCTTGCTGCAGGCCAGACCCGCTCGCCCGGACAGGGCCGCGAGGAGCTATTGTTAAACAATGCCGCAGTGGTTAAAGATGTTTCTCAAAAGCTCGCCCTGTATTGCCCTTCTGCGATAGTTATAGTAGTCACCAATCCGCTGGACGCGCTCACTTACCTGGCTTTTAAGATTACAGGGTTTTCGCCGAATCAGATTATCGGTATGGGCGGCACATCCGACTGCGCCCGCTTTAATATGTTGGTTGCCGCTGAATTAAATACTGCCAGTTACAATATTCAATCTATAATTATCGGCGCTCACGCAGATACTATGTTAATTCTGCCCAGGCTCTCAACCGTGCTGGGCAGGCCCATTACCGATTTGCTCCCTCAGGATAAAGTTGAGAACATAATCGGTGAAACCCGCAATTTTGGCGCCAGGATTGTCAAACTCCTGGGCAAAGGCAGCGCCAGTTTCGGCCCTTCAGCGGGGATATTTTTGCTTGTTGACTCCATAGTCAATGACCGAAAAAATATATTGTGCGCCTCAGCATACGTTTGCGGACAGTACGGCCTTGAAGATTTGTGCATAGGGGTCCCGGTAAAAATAGGAAGAGCAGGCATAGAAGAAATAATCGAACTAAACTTGACCGAGAAAGAAAAGGGCGCGTTTTTTGCCTCGGCAAGGACGGTAAAGGATTTAATTAAGAAAATAGGAGAATAGAGATGCACGAAGCAAATAGAATGAAAAGGCTGCCTTTATATCTTTTTACTATCATCGACCACTTGAAAGATGAAGCCAGACAAAAAGGGATCGATATTGTAGATTTAGGAATGGGAAATCCGGACCAGCCTACTCCCAGGCATGTCGTAGATGAATTGTGTAAACAGGCAAGGCGCCCTGAAAATCACCGTTATCCCCGGCCTAACGAACCGGCGGAGATGAAACTCAAAGAGGCGATTGCCGACTGGTATAAAGACAGGTTTAATGTTGAGCTCGACCCTAGATATGAAGTTTTGCCGCTGATCGGTTCAAAGGAAGGCGTAGCCCATCTTTCCCTGGCTTTTTTAAACCACGACGACATGGCTCTGGTTCCTTCGCCGGCCTATCCTGTGCATTTTAACGGCGTGATTATGGCCGGCGGTATCCTTTATAACATCCCCTTGACCTGCGAAAATAATTTTAAGCCCGACCTGAAAAGTATCAGCCGCAGTGTGGTCAATATGGCCAAGATGCTATTTTTAAGCTACCCCCATAACCCCACAACCACCGTTGTCGATTTGGACTTTTATGAACAGGTAGCAAGATGGGCAAAGGACAAAGACATTGTAATCGCCAGTGATTTGGCCTATTCCGACATAGTATTTGACGGCTATAAGGCCCCCAGTATTTTACAGGTCAAAGGCATTAAGGAAAAGGTTATCGAATTCCATACCCTCTCCAAGTCTTATAATATGCCCGGCTGGCGAATAGGCTATGCGGTAGGCTCGCGAACTATTTTAGCTTCGTTAGCCAAAACCAAAAGTTATATTGACTTCGGTATATTCCGTCCTATTCAATATGCAGCAATTAAAGCCCTTAGCGGGTCCCAGGATTGCGTAAAGGCAACCGTAGAAACTTATAAAAAGAGGAGAGACGTATTTGTAGAGGGGCTCAACAGTATCGGCTGGAAGGTAGATAAGCCCAGGGCCACTTTCTACATCTGGACGCGCATCCCTCTTAAATACGACGCCCTGACCTCAATGGAGTTTGCCGAGCTTTTAGTCAACGAGACAGGGGTGGTAGTTGCCCCGGGAACCGGTTTTGGCGAATACGGCGAGGGCTATGTCCGCTTTGCCCTGGTCGAGAACGAACAGAGGCTGAAAATCGCCGTTGAGCGCATCAAAAAAGTCCTGGACATGCAAACCTAGCGCCCCTGCAGTCCACCCCCTCCCAATAATTCCAATAGCTTCCTTAGCGATTTTCTTGTTTGCCTAAAATAGCGTTTTATGCTATATTAGAATGCTATGGGCGCAAAAAAAGTTTTATTAATGTATATCTCCAGCGTCTCGGGGCATCGCCATGCAAGTCTGGCTATTCAGAAGGCCTTGCAAGAGGTAGACGGGGGTGTGCAAACAAAAAGCATCGATGCCTTTAATTACACCAATCCCTTTTTGGAAAAATTCATTAACAAGCTTTACACATTCGTTATTAAGACTGTTCCCCGAATCTGGGATTATCTTTACGATAACGAAGATGTCCTGGCGAGAGTAAGAAAGACAAGGTCGCTGATTCACAGGCTAAACGAGAAAAAGATAAAGGAGTTGTTCGATGATTTTCGGCCCGATATCGTAGTCTGCACCCAGGCCTTCCCTTGCGGAATGGTAGCCGATTATAAGCGCAGGTACAATTTAAACACGCCCTTGATAGGCGTGTTGACCGATTATGCGCCGCATGGTTATTGGTTAAACGAGTTCGTTGATGTTTATATTGTCCCTACCCAGGAAATAAAACGAAAACTGGCACAAAGAGGCATACCTCAACAGCGCCTGAGAGCTCTGGGCATCCCTATCGATAGTAAATTTAGAGAACCAGGCAATCCTGCAGAGGTCTTGCGCCGATTAGGATTAGATTCTAATCTTCCGGCAATACTGATTATGGGGGGCGGGCAAGGGTTGGGCCCGATAAAGAAAATAGTGCGCGCATTGGATAAATTACGCCACCCTGCGCAGCTGATCGTAGTCTGCGGCACAAACAGAAGTCTTTATAAATGGCTGCAGAAGTCCAAACCTCTTTTTACCAAACCCGTGTCTGTAATGGCTTACGCAGAGCGCATCGATGAGCTGATGTCCATATCCAGTTTTATTGTTACCAAACCAGGGGGCCTGACTTCTGCTGAAGCCTTAAGTAAATCCTTGCCGATAATAATTGTAAGCCCGCTTCCCGGGCAGGAGAGCCTGAATACCCGCTTTCTTTTAGAAAGCGGAGTAGCTTTAAAGGTGGACAGTTTTGCTGAATTAAGGTCTTTAGCCGAAGAGTTGTTAAGCGATGCCGCAAGACTTGAGAAATTACGCGAAAGGGCCCATGCCGCAGCCCTTGCGGATTCAGCGCAAAAGAGCGCCCAGCTTATATTGAGTATGATTGGAGGGCCTCGCTTCAACAGTTAAGATGTTATATTTTCTGTATAGGATAGGAGTATTCATATCGCTTGCTTTGCCGCTAAAGATTACTTACCGGATAGCGGGTATCTTTGGCAGCCTTTATTATTTGCTGGCAAGAAGGGACAGAAAAATCGTTACCAATAATATCAAAGTAATATTGAATCGGACTGACAATACGCCTGAAATCCGGCATGCAAGCCGGATGGTCTTTACAAATTTCGCCCGATATTTAGTTGAATTCTTCCGCGCTCCCAAAATAGATTTAAAATATATAGAAAAATATATACGTATTGAAGGGCGAGAAAACTTAGATAGAACCTTAAACCTGGGCAAAGGGGTCTTGCTCGTGAGCGCGCATTTGGGAAACTGGGAACTGGGGGCAATGGTCCTCTCTATGCTGGGATATCAGGTAAACGTAGTTGCCTGGACTCATCGAAACAGGCTGATTAACGACTTTTTCCTTCAGCAGAGACAAGGCAAGGGCGTTAAGGTAATACCCTTGGGAACAGCCATAAGAAAGGTCTTTTCTGCCTTAAAAAACAATGAGGCCGTTGGCTTTTTAGGAGATATAGATTATGCCGATCCGCAAACGGGGATAAAGGTAAAGCTGTTCGGCCGGGATACAATTATGCCCAAAGGCCCGGCCGCCTTTAGCCTAAAGGCGGGCTCTCCGATCGTCCCTCTGTTTATGCTGCGAGAAAGAGGCAATAAATTCAGATTTATTTTTGAAGAGCCAATAATATACACCGCTACAGGAAACCGGGAAGACGATTTAGCCGGCTTGACTCAAACTTTAAGCAGAACGATAGAATCTTATATCGCCCGAAATCCGGGGCAATGGTTTATGCTTATCCCGCGCTGGCAAAGCACACAAAAGGACTGATAGATGCGAATATGCGTGCTTATTCCTTCATATAACGAGTCCAGAACAATAGGCTCATTGGTAGAAAGGCTAAAGTCTAAAGGTCTAAATGTGGTGGTAGTTGATGACGGCTCAGCCGACCCGACAGCCGAGGTTGCCAGGCAAGCGGGGGCATACGTATTAAGGCATGAACAGAATAAAGGAAAAGGCGCTTCTTTGAAAGAGGGTTTCCGTTACATCCTAAAAGAAGATTACGGCGCCGTAATAACAATGGACGGAGACAGTCAACACAGCCCTGAGGATATCCCCAAGTTTATCAAGGAGGCTGCTAATCCGGACCTAGATATGATTGTGGGCAACCGTATGTCTTCCAGCAAGGATATGCCGCTTATACGCTGGATTACAAACCACCTTATGTCGTCCCTTATTTCTATAATCTGTTGGCGCAATATTCCGGACAGCCAATGCGGCTTCCGCTTGATTAAAAGAAATGTGCTTGA
>JAHIIS010000135.1 GCA_018899075.1 Candidatus Omnitrophota bacterium
AGGGCTGGGGGCTGAAACCCTTTACGGAAACTGGTGAAAAATAATATGTAGGGGTCGGATTTATCCGACCCTTTCCTCAGGGCTTGATAAATCAAGCCCCTACAAAAACAAATGGCTCTATTAGAAAACATCAATAATCCCGGCGAATTAAAGAAGCTGTCTTTAAAGCAGCTGCCGCGGCTTGCCCAGGAAATCCGGCAGGAAATTATCCAGACAGTGACCAGGACCGGGGGGCATCTGGCCTCGAGCCTGGGCGCGGTTGAATTGGCGCTCGCCTTACACTATTGTCTGGATACCCCGCAGGACAAGATAGTCTGGGACGTAGGGCATCAGGCGTACGCCCATAAAATTTTAACCGGGCGCCGGGAAAGATTGAAGACGCTTCGCCAGTGGCGGGGGATAAGCGGCTTTCCTAACAGAGGCGAAAGCATCTATGATACTTTTACCGTCGGACACGGCTCCACTTCTATTTCCACGGCATTGGGATTGGCTTGCGCCTATGCCGCGCAGAAAAAACAGGCCAGCGCTGCGCAGCAGCGAAGCACAAAAGTAGTGGCGGTGATCGGCGACGCTTCTTTAGGCGGAGGGATGGCCCTTGAGGCCCTTAACCACGCCGGACAATTAAAGAAAGACCTTGTGGTCATCCTTAACGATAACAAGATGGGTATCTCCAGAAGCGTGGGGGCGCTCAGCCACTACCTTAACCGCATAATTACAATGCCGATATATAACCGCATAAGGCAGGATATAGAAAACCTGGTGAAAAGGGTGCCCCGTCTGGGAAAAAGGCTGTTTTCCACCGCCAAGCGCTTAGAGGAGAGCCTGAAGAACCTTTTGGTGCCCGGAATAATCTTTGAGGAATTGGGCTTTCGCTATTTTGGCCCCATTGACGGGCACAATATTAAGGAGATTGTGCACACTTTGAGGGGTGTGTTGCGGCTGCAGGGCCCGGTGCTTATCCACGCCGTAACTATAAAAGGAAAAGGATACTCCCGCGCAGAAAAGGTCCCCGAGAAATTTCACGGGATAGGCTCTTTGAGGCAGGACAAAGCCGCGTTCAGAGGCAGGACCTTTACCCAGATTTTCAGCGAAAAATTGGTTTCTCTGGCTAAACAGGATAGAAGGATTGTGGCGATTACTGCGGCTATGCCTGAAGGGACGGGCCTGGATAAATTTGCTCAAAGTTTCCCCGGAAGGTTCTACGATGTGGGAATGGCCGAGGCCCACGCGGCAGGTTTTGCCGCCGGCCTTGCTGCCGCCGGCCTTCGGCCGGTGATAGCAATTTATTCTACTTTTTTACAGCGTTCTTATGACCAGCTTATCCATGACGTGTGCCTGCAGAACTTGCCCGTAACCTTGTGCCTGGACCGCGCGGGTATCGTCGGGGAAGACGGCGCCACCCATCAGGGCATTTTTGACCTCGCCTATCTTCGGCACATCCCTAATTTAACTGTAATGGCCCCCAAAGACGGACAGGAATTGGAGGGGATGCTCGAGTTCGCTTTAGGCGCGTCTCGCCCCCTGGCCATCAGATATCCAAAAGGAGAAATACCGCATAGGCCGGACTTATTTTGCAAAGACTATAAACCTTGCGGGATTCAATACGGCAGGGGCGAAATCTTGCGCGAAGGCCGGGACCTGGCAATTATAGCCCTGGGCAGTATGGTCTATCCCGGCTTAGAGGCTGCGAAGATATTGGCCGCCCAAGGCATAGAATGCGCCGTGGTCAATGCCCGCTTCGTAAAACCGCTCGATGAATTATTAATTAAGGAACTTTGCGCTAAATTTGCGGCGGTAATAGTGGCAGAGGAAGGAGTCTCAGCAGGGGGGTTTGGTTCGGCGGTTTTAGAGTTTTTAGAAAGAGAAGGCATTCGGGGCGTGCGCCTAAAAAGGATTGCTTTGCCCTGCGCGTTTATCCCCCACGCAAAACGGGAGTTTCTTTTAGAAAGGTATGGATTGACCGCTCAGGGCATTGCGCAAACTGTACTTAGCGAATACCATGAAGCGGGCAGGTATAATGGGCAGAATAAAGATAGAGCGCCAAAGATGTAAAGGATGCCGGCTTTGTATAAGCAGCTGTCCGAAAGGATTGATTGGCCTGCATAGATCTTTGAACAGGCAGGGCGTGCATCCGGTTTATTTTAAGGGCGGAGAGTGCACAGGGTGCGCCCTTTGCGCCCGGGTCTGCCCCGAATGTTGTATTGAGGTGTATAAATAGCGTAATGTCCAAGAAAATATTAATGACGGGGAATGAAGCCATAGGCGAGGCGGCAGTCCGCGCGGGATGCGATTTCTACGCCGGCTATCCGATTACCCCCCAAAATGAACTTACCGCTTATATGGCTAAAAGAATGCCTGAAGAAAATCGCGTCTTTGTGCAGGCGGAAAGTGAATTGGCCGCCATTAGTATGGTGATGGGCGCCTCCGCCAGCGGCAGGCGGGCAATGACCAGCTCCTCCAGCCCGGGAATCAGTCTCAAACAGGAGGGCATCTCCTATTTAGCCGGGGCCCAACTGCCTTGTTTGATTGTCAACATTATGCGCGGGGGGCCGGGCCTGGGCAATATTGTTCCTGCCCAATCAGATTATTTTCAGGCCACCAGAGGCGGGGGGCACGGCGACTATCATTGTATTGTGCTTGCCCCCTGTTCGGTTCAAGAGGCGCATAATCTGGTGTTTTCAGGCTTTGCGCTTTCGGATAAATACCGCGCGCCGGCGATAATATTAGGCGATGGGATGCTCGGGCAGATGATGGAACCCCTTGTAGTTCACAGTAAAAAAAAGAATCTGTCAACTAAACCGTGGGCGTTGACCGGATGTAAAGGCAGGCGCCCCAATATAGTCAAATCGTTTTATATGCAGGAAGGGGGGTTGGAGGAATTTAATAAAGCTCTCCAGAAAAAATATGCCCGGATTAAAGAGAAAGAGCAGCGCTTTGAAGGGATACATTTAGATGACAGCGAGATAATTTTAGTGGCCTACGGAACTCAGGCCCGGATTGCCCGGGTAGTGGTTGAGGCTTTACGCAAAAAAGGCAAAAAGGCGGGGCTGCTGCGCCCCGTTACTCTCTGGCCGTTTCCCGCCGATGCATTTGAGGAGTTGTTAAAGAAGAAGAGAAAAAAAGTAAGGTTTTTTGTCACCGAAATGTCTTACGGACAGATGCTTGAGGATGTGCGGCTTGCAGTTAATGGGCGGGCGGCAGTCGATTTTTACGGCCGCGCCGGAGGCGGCATCCCCACTGAAGAAGAAATCCTGAGGAGGATATTGCAGTGAAAAAGGTGTTCTCCCGCCCTGAGTCCTTGCGCGATGCCGCCACCCATTATTGTCCGGGCTGCGGCCATGGCATAGCGCACCGTCTAATTTGCGAAGTAATCGATGAGCTGGGCATCAGGGAAAAGGCCATTGCTGTCTGTCCTGTGGGCTGCGCGGTGGTAGCCTATGATTACTGGAACTTTGATTGTTGTGAGGCTGCCCACGGCCGCGCTTTAGCGGTAGCTACGGGCATCAAAAGGACGCAGCCGGATAAATTTGTTTTTACCTATCAGGGCGATGGAGATTTAGCAGCCATCGGCACGGCAGAGACAATCCATGCGGCTAATCGCGGGGAAAATTTAAGCGTGGCGTTCATTAATAATGCAGTTTACGGAATGACCGGCGGGCAGATGGCCCCTACCACGCTTCTTGGACAGAAGACCGCCACCACCCCCCGGGGGAGAAATCCTGCCGGAGAAGGATATCCTTTGAAGATTTGCGAGTTGTTGGCGACTCTGCCGGCCGTGGCTTCTCTGGAGCGCGTGGCTTTAGACTCCCCGGGCGGCGTAATCAAAACTAAAAGGGCGCTAAAAGCGGCCTTTATTAATCAACTCGAGGGAAAAGGCTTTTCTCTTGTGGAGATACTTTCCCCCTGCCCGGTCTGCTGGAATAAGCCGGCCGGAGAGGCCTGGCGCTGGGTTAGGGAAGAGATGGCTAAGACGTTCCCCTTAGGGAAGTTTAAATGAGAGAAGAAATTATTTGCGCCGGATTCGGCGGCCAGGGAGTAATGCTTTTAGGTAGAGTCATTGCCCAGGCGGCGCTCAAAGAAAACAGGCACGTAACCTGGATACCTTCTTACGGAGCAGCAATGCGCGGGGGATGCGCCTTTTGTACGGTGGTGATTTCGGATAGAGAGATTGCTTCTCCATACGTAGATAAATGCGATACTCTTTTCGTATTCAATCAGCCTTCCTGGGACAAATTTAAGGCTAAAGTAAGAAAAGGAGGGCTGGTTTTGTTTAATTCCAGTTTAATTAAAGCCCAACAGCCGCCCCGGCAATTAAGAATTCGCAAGCTCCCCTTTACGGAAACGGCCTTTTCTTTAGGCGAGGTGCGCGTGGCCAATATGGCCGCTTTAGGGGCTTTCTTGAAAGAAAAAAATATTTTAAAGTATAAGACTGTTCTTGATGTCTTTTCAGAAATTACCCCCCGGCATAAATTGCACTTGCTGGAAGTTAATAAAAAGGCCTTAGAAAAAGGATATCGCGGATGGTAAGAGTTCGCTTTGCGCCCAGCCCCACCGGTTTTCTGCATATCGGGGGGGCAAGGACCGCTTTATTTAATTGGCTGTTTGCCCGCCACCATCGGGGAATATTTATCTTAAGGGTCGAAGATACCGACAAAGCCAGGTCAAAAAAGATTTATCTGGACCAGATTTTGGAAGACCTTGGCTGGCTCGGCCTTAATTGGGACGAAGGGCCCTATTTTCAAAGTAAGCGCAGCAGGCTTTACGAAGAATATGCGCAAAGACTTTTAAAGGGGGGAGAGGCTTATACCGAGGGTAAGGCCATTATCCTGAGAATCCCCCCAAAGCCTTTTGGATTTACGGATTTAATCCGCGGCCCGATTAAATTTGCCGCCGGCGCCTTTAAAGACCAGGTCTTGATGAAATCCGACGGCACAGCGACCTATAATTTCGCCTGCGTTTGCGATGACCATGATATGGAAGTTACCCATGTTATCCGGGGCGAGGACCATATTTCCAATACGCCCAAACAGATTGCGATTTACGAAGCGCTGAAGTTTACGTTGCCCGAATTTGCCCATATTCCCTTGATTGTGGCGGGCGACCGCTCGCGCCTTTCCAAACGAAAAGGGGCCAGGCCCCTTTCTCATTATCGGGAACAGGGCTACCTTGCGGAGGCGCTGTTTAATTTTTTGGCTCTTCTGGGCTGGTCCCTGGGCGCCAGGCGCGAAATTGCCTCGCGGGAAGAGATAGTCAGGGAATTCACGTTAGAAAGAGTGCTCAAGACCGCAGCCGCGTTTAATCCGGAAAAGCTGGATTGGATGAACGGGCAGTATATCCAGGCATTAGATGCGCAGGAACTATCCGGGCTCATCATTCCCTTTTTACTCCGGAAAGGATATATCGGCAAAGACTGCGACAAAGAGAGGCTCGTTGAGGTCGTAGAGTTGTTTAAGCCGAGGATAAAGAGGCTTTCCGATTTTCCGCTTCTCGCCGATTTCTTCTTTCAAGAAAAAATTAATTTTACCGCCGAGGCAAAAAGTTTTTTGCTTGAGAAAAAAGGAACAAAAGCGATTTTCAGCAAATTAATCGAAGCCCTGCAAAGGTTAGAATCTTTCGATGTGCGCACAGTAGAAAGCGCCTGCCGCCGGGTGATTGCCGAAGAAGGGATTCGCGCGGGAGAGTTAATTCATCCGGTGAGGGTAGCGCTTACGGGAAAGAGGATAGGCCCGGGCCTGTTTGAGCTGATGGCGGTTTTAGGTAAGGAAAGAGTATTAAAGAGACTGGCTCAGGCAATGCAGTTATTCGAATAGCCAGTTACCAAACGATGCCCTGTAGTGTAATTGGTAACACACGAGATTCTGGATCTCGGTTTCCTGGTTCGAGTCCAGGCGGGGCAGCCACACCATATATTGCGGCTGTCATAACAAGCTGCAATTTCCTATCTTATAGCGTAACTTCCTAATAATTAAGGAGGTTACGCCTTTCTTTTGTTTGCTTCCCTTTGTGTCTAATTGCTCCTAGGACTGTTCAAATTCTGTCCAAATTGTACACTAATTGTATACCAAAGCATTGTTAATATTTTTAACTCAGCTTTAAGCACAGCATTGTTAAAAATCTTAACCCTCATAATATTATAGAAATAGATAGTTAAATAAAATGAGAACTCTTTACCCATTTGGTTGGATAGACAGAGACCTTAAAGAATTGGGTTTCTTAAAAGAAATGTCAGCCTCAGCCGCCAAACTCTATATCCTTTATATCCTGGCCGGTGGCCCGACCGGGCGAAGCGATTACTCTACAAAGGCGCTAGAGCACGCAACAAGCCTATCTAATGTAACTATATACAAAGCAAGGCGAGAGCTTGAGCAGCGGGGCCTTATAACTACCCAGAAAGAAATGACCCCCGGCCGCAAAAACAAAAAACCCAAAATATGGGTAGAGCTCCAAGATTTACCAATAAATAGGATAGAGGTCAAGCAGCGCAGAAATAAGGCCCACCAGGAACTAAAAGCCAAGAAGGTCAAGAAAAGAAGAACCGAATTTATCGAGCAAGAAAGACCCCTTTGCGATAGACTTTATCAACCCGATTGGTTGAAAG
>JAHIIS010000136.1 GCA_018899075.1 Candidatus Omnitrophota bacterium
CCCAGCCAATGAAGCTCATTATCACCACAATCAGAAAATAGACCTGCACGGAAGAAAGCCGCGGCGGAAAGGCGGCCCTTAGCGCCAGCATCAGATAGAAGCCGGGAATCATCATCACCATCTCGCAAAGGCGCATAATGATGTTGTCGATTTTTCCGCCGAAATATCCGGATATGCCCCCTAACACCGTGCCGATGATGAAGGAAATAGCCACTCCCACCAGGCCAATGGAAAGGGATACCCGCGAGCCGTAAAGGATGCGCGAAAAAAGGTCTCTCCCCCGCGAGTCGGCGCCTAACAGGTAAATCCTGGCCGGCTCATCCACCCCGAAAAGACGCCGGTTGGTAAAAAACTTTACGGGATACATTTTACTTTTATCGACGGTATATATCCGCCGGTGAAATTCGTCAAACTTATAGGCGTAATCATAAATGAAGGGGCGCAGGTGGAATTCTCCCTGCGCGTCAAAAAAATGAAGTTTGGTAAGCGGATTGTATGAGCGCGCCCTTGCCTCATTATCATAATGATAGGGAGAAATGGAGCCGGCGAATATAGAGGCAAAATAGAGGCAGGCGAGGATAAAAAGGCCGGCCATCGCCAGGCGGTTTTTCTTCAGCCGCCTTATCGCCATCTGAAATGGACTCAAATGAGAGATTTTCATTTATATTGAATGCGGGGGTCGGACCAGGCCAATAGAATGTCCGCCACTAAATTTGCGCCGATGAGCATCACTCCGCCCATCAGCATACTCCCCATAACCAAGAATAAATCCTGGCTCCTCACTGCCTGAAGCATTACAGAGCCCAGGCCCGGCCAGCCGGTAATAATCTCCGTTAACGCCGCTCCGCTGAGAAGTCCGGATAAGGAATAGCCGAAAATAGTTATCATCGGATTGACGGCATTGCGCAGGGCGTGGATATATATCACCCTGCGCTCGGGCAGGCCCTTGGCCCGCGCTGTGGTGATATATTGCGCCCGCAGGACCTCAAGCATATTCCCGCGCATAATCCGCTGAAGGCCGGCTAAGCTGCTCGTGCCGATGACGATAGTGGGAATGAGAAGGTGTTTAAGTAAATCCCAAAACCTGCCTAATTGAGAAAGGCCTTCATAGTTTGCCGACCTCATCCCTCCTAAAGGAAGAATACCTGTGAGAGAAGCTAAATAAAGAAGGAGCAGGGCAAAAAAGAAGTTGGGGATAGACAGCCCTACGAAAGATAATGCGGAAAAAAATCTGTCGGAGAAGCTGTTCTGGCGCACGGCGCAGAATATGCCCAGAGGAATTGCAATGAACCAGGTAAATAACATCGCCGCCAGGGATAGGATAAAGGTATTGAAAAGCCGTTTTTTGATAACATCGGTTACGGGGCTCATCAGGACAAAGGAATAGCCCAAATCCAGGCGCAGAAGGTTCTTCAGCCAGAAGGCGTATTGAATAAGCGGGGGTTTGTCCAGATGGTATTGACTTTCGTATTTTTTGATGGTCTCTTCGGATATCTGGGGGCTCATCCGTAAGGTGTCAAAGTAATTTCCCGGCGCCAGGTGGATGAACATAAAGGCCACGAAACTAATCGCTAACAACAAGGGAACGGCAATTATCAGTCTTCGGATAATGTAGGGAGTCATTTGATGAATATCTCTTCCAGATTGTGGAAGGCGCCGCCGTAAGATGTAGGATAGAGATTGCCGAATTTATTGCGCACGGCAAACAAACTATCCGGCAGGACCGTATAGATAAAGGGGACGTTCTCCGCCACAATCTCCTGCCACTCATCGTATAGTTTCTTGCGCTTTTCTTTATTCAACTCCTGCACCGCCCTGTTAAAGATATCATCGATGCGCCTTTCCCAGGAAGTGGCCGGTTTCTCCTGCCTGGGATACCACATATGCAGATGGCCCGAAGACTGCCAGACATTATTGCCGAAATGGGGCTCGATGCCTCCGGTCAGGCCTAATATAACTGCGTTCCAGTCATAGGTAGAATTCAATTTGATAACCAGGTTGTTGAACTCCAGCTGCATAAAGTGGACCTTAAAGCCTATACTTTCCAGGTCTTTCCTGACGATATTGGCTATCTGCACCCTCTGGGTATTTCCGGAATTGGTAAACAGGTTAAATTCAACATCGTTTCCTGCCCTGTCCTCAACGATGCCGTCTTTGTCCCTGTCAAAGAAGCCTGC
>JAHIIS010000137.1 GCA_018899075.1 Candidatus Omnitrophota bacterium
TGGCAGTGGTCGCGCATTCCGGCGCCGGAAAGACCTCGCTGATAGATGCTATGCTTTATGCCGTGGGGGAAAACTCCCGCCTGGGCAAGGTAAATGACGGCACAAGTATGTGCGATTATAATGCTGATGAGATTGAGCGTAAGATTACTATCAATAACAAAGTCTTGCACATCGGATGGGGTGATGCCCGCATTTATCTAATGGATACCCCCGGTTATGCCGACTTCATCGGTGAGGTTGTTGCCTCTGTGCATGCCTGCGAGTCGGGACTGCTTCTGATTGACGCCCCCAGCGGCGTAGAAGTAGGCACTGAGCGGGTGTGGGAGCTTTTAAATCAGCAGAATTTAGCCCGGGCAATATTTATCAATAAATTAGATAAAGAAAACGCCGACTTTTCCGCCGCGCTCGATGAAATTAAAAAACGTCTGGGGAAACACTGCCTTGCTTTTCAGTTCCCCGTGGGGCGCGAGGCCTCTTTTAAGGAAAGTATAAACTTGCTTAATCAGGAAGAACTCAACAAACTTGACGATGCCGATAAAGCCAAAGCGGCGGAATTGCGCAAAGAGCTTATTGAAGCAGTTGCCGAGTCAGACGATGCCCTTCTGGAAAAATATCTGGAGGGAGAGGAGTTAAGCGCTGAGGCTATCCGCAATGCCCTGCGGCCGGCTATTCTGTCCGGTAAGATTGTCCCTGTCTTTTGCGGCGCGGCAACGCAGGAGATCGGGGTAAAGGATTTACTTGCGGGAATAGTCGACTTCTTAAATTCACCTAAGGATAGAGGAAAGATTCAGGGAGAGGACCCCGGGAGTAAAGAAAATAAAGAAATCCAGATAGGCAGCGATAGCCCTTTCAGCGCCCAGGTATTTAAAACCATTTTAGACCCGTATGTGGGCCATCTAACCTTATTTAGAGTCTTCTCCGGCACTCTTTTGGCTAACACAGGTTTCTATAACTCTACAAAAGAGGCCAGGGAGAGGATCGGCAAGATTTATCTTTTGCAGGGAAAGGAGCAGAAGTCCGTGGATAGCGTATCTTGCGGCGATATTGCGGCTGTGGCGAAATTGAAGGATACCGCAACAGGCGATACCCTGTGCAGCGAGAAAGACCCGGTTATTTTTGCGCCGCTCGTTTTTCCTGAACCGGCTATCTCTTCGTCAGTGAAACCCAAGTCCAGAAGCGATGAAGAGAAAATTTCCAGCGCCTTAAACAAACTGACCAATGAGGACCCCACCTTTAAGGTATCGCGCGACCAGGTTACCAAAGAGCTGATCGTCTCAGGGCTGGGAGACCTGCATCTGGACGTGATGGTGAATAGATTAAAAAAGAATTTTGAGGTAGAGGTGGAATTAGGAGTCCCTAAGGTCGCTTATAAGGAAACAATTACCAGGAGCGCTAAAGTGCAAGGTAAATATAAAAAACAATCCGGCGGCAGAGGCCAATACGGCGATGTGTGGCTGGAACTTGTGCCTTTACCGCGCGAAGGGGGTTTTGAATTTGCGAACAAAATATTTGGCGGGTCAGTGCCGAGAAATTATGTCCCTTCGGTGGAAAAAGGCGTAAAGCAGGCGATGTCCGAGGGGGCGTTAGCCGGGTATCCTTTAGTGAATATGAAGGTAACCATTTATGACGGCTCCTATCATCCGGTGGATTCTTCCGACATGGCCTTTCAGATTGCCGCGGCTATGGCGCTGCGCAAAGGCGCGCAGGAGGCAAGCCCTGTTTTGCTTGAGCCGGTTATGGATGTAGAAGTCATGGTGCCGGAAGAATATATGGGCCCGATTAGCGCTGACTTAAGTTCCCGGCGGGGAAGAATCCAGGGGGTGGATGTGCGCTCCAATACGCAGGTGATTAAAGTGCAGGTGCCCTTAGCGGAGATGTTTAAATATGCTACGGACCTGCGCTCAATGACCCAGGGGCGCGGTTCCTATTCGATGAAATTCTCTCACTACGACCAGGTGCCCCAAAAAATCAGCGCCTCCATCATCGAAAAAGCGAAGAAGGAGAAGCAAGAAAAAGGTTAACAAAAAAAACAATAACCCTGCTAAAATAATGTTATAATCCTATTGACAAGGACGTTAAAATGATATATACTATTTTTACACAATTGATAAAAAAGTATAAACAGGAGATGCATGAAATACGTACATCGATTATTATTAGATAAGTTAAAAAGGGCTTTTAAGAATAACCGCATTATCATTATTACGGGAAGCCGCCAGGTAGGCAAAACTACCCTGATGAATATGCACAAGAAGACTCTTTCTGAAACTTATAAGTGTTTTTATTTTAATTTGGAAGATATAAATCACTTGAACATTTGCCAGAGCATCGATACATTAAAATCCTATCTGCGGGATAACGGAATAGATATCAGAAAGCACAAGTTATTTTTAATTATCGATGAATTTCACTATATAAAAAATGCAACGAGACTGTTTAAGGTTATTTATGACCTTTTCCCTCAGGTTAAAATCTTGGCATCCGGCTCAGCATCTATAGAAATTCAGAAACATCTAAAAGAGTCACTTGCCGGAAGAAAGAAAGTTTATAACTTATATCCATTAAGTGCTGAGGAATTTATTAGATTTAGAAGTGAGGATGAGTATAAGCGATATGCAAAACTTGATTTCAAAAATAGTTCCTCCGTTTTAATAAAGACCTACAATAGTGATTACCTTAAAGAATATCTTCTCTTTGGCGGCTATCCAAAGGTGGCATTGCTTCGTAACAAGACAGAGAAAATAGAAGAGCTGCAGGATATTTATAATTCTTATATTCAGAAGGATATCAAGTCTCTTATTAGGGATGAAGATATATCAGCTTACAATAATCTTCTTAAAATTTTAGCTTCTCAGATAGGTAACTTGCTCAATATAAATGAGTTATCTAATACCCTTAACATAGGACGGCGTCAGGTATTAAAATATTTGAACATCTTAGAGCAGACTTTTATTATTAAATTATTGAGTCCTTTTTATTCCAACAAAAGAACAGAAATCAGCAAAATGCCCAAGCTTTATTTGTTAGACAGTGGAATTGTTAATTTTGCCCTGGGGAATTTCGGTCAAATTGAATACCGCCCTAATTTAGGCAGTTATATAGAAAACTTCATTTTTAACGAGTTGATAAAATATAAGCCTATTCAATACAATATTTATTTTTGGAGGACAAAGCTCGGCACAGAAATAGATTTTATATTGGAAGGAAATGATGAATTAATACCTATCGAAGTTAAATGGCAAAGTATCAATAGGGCGATAATGCCTAAAAATTTCACTTCTTTTTTTAAAACTCATAAAAATATTAAAAATGCCGTGATTGTTACCAAAGACTTCTCCTGTAAAATACGTAATAAAGGCAAAAATATATATTTTATCCCGGCTGTTCTTTTGAATAAATTTGTGAAAAGATTGACAAGGGGCGTCAGCAAGGATTGAAACTTTGGATAGTGTAGTAGCAATGTATCAAAAAAACTTTACAGTCGGTATTTTGCTGTGTTATAATTAATGAAGCCCAGACTTATGGAATGAAATGACATAAGTCTGCGGCTGAATTAATCCTGAGCGCAGCGAAGGATCTTATGCAGAAGGAGAGAAATGTCAGGACATTCCAAATGGGCGGGAATAAAGCATAAAAAGGCGCTGATAGATGCCAAGCGGGGGAAGCTTTTCTCCAAATTAAACAAGGAGATTACCGTAGCGGCCAAGACAGGGGGGGCAAACCTCACCGCCAATCCCAGCCTGCGCCTGGCCGTTGCCAGGGCAAAAGAAGCAAATGTGCCCAATGAGAATATTGAACGGGCAATCAAAAAAGGCACGGGTGAGCTTCCCGGGGTAAGCTACGAACAGGTTAATTATGAAGGTTATGGCCCCGGAGGGACAGCCATTGTAGTAGAGGCCTTGACCGACAATAAGAATCGCACCACTGCCGAGGTGCGCAATATCTTCACCAAAAAGGGAGGGAATTTAGCCGGCGCAGGGAGCGTCAACTGGCTCTTTCACAAAAAAGGTTTTATCGTGGTGAATAAATCTAAGGCAGAAGAAGACAAACTTATGTCCGTTGCCATAGAAAGCGGCGCCGAAGACCTAAAAACCGAAGAAGATTCGTATGAAATTATTACCGGCATCAAGGATTACGAAAAGGTAAGGGCTGCCTTGAAAGAAAATAGAATTGAGTGGGAGGCCGCAGAGCTCACGATGATTCCTTCAAGCTACGTTAAGCTGCAGGGCGCGCAGGCCGAACAGGTGTTAAACCTGGTAGAAACTCTGGAAGACCACGACGATGTGCAGAATGTCTACGCTAACTTTGATATTCCTGACGAGATCCTCCAGCAGCACACTGAAAAAACTTAGAGATGCGTATTTTGGGAGTTGACCCGGGGCTGGGGGTAACCGGATATGGAGTAATCGAAGCCGGGGCCGGACGATTTAAACTGCTGGAAGCCGGCATAGTTAAAAGTTCATCCCGCCACACTCTGGCGCAGAGATTAACGTCTCTCTATAGAGGCATTCGGGATGTAGTCCGCGAATACAGGCCCACTGATTTAATATTAGAAAAACTTTATTCTCATTATAGGCACCAGATGACGGCTATCGCTATGGCCCATGCTCGGGGGGTAATTGCGCTTACGGCGGGAGAATTTCCCCGCCTGCGCCTGGTTGATTATTCGGCCAAGCGGATAAAAAAGGCGCTTACGGGAAACGGCAATGCCTCCAAGATGCAGGTGCAGCGCACTGTGCAGGGCATATTGAGGTTAAAAAAGTTACCTGCGCCGGCTGATGTTAGCGATGCATTGGCTTTGGCCATTGCTCACGCCTATATTACGCGCGCAAATAGAAATAGAGAAGAAGGATGATTTCCTATATCAGCGGAAAGATAAA
>JAHIIS010000138.1 GCA_018899075.1 Candidatus Omnitrophota bacterium
GTTTGGATAGCCTTGTGGGCTTTAGCCTCAAAATCATCAAAATTATTCAATGTTCCAAGTTCTCGTAAATTCCTCTTTACATATTGCCACTGGACTGCTAAATTACTACTTGAGAAGTCTATGCTTCTCATGGCATACCTCCCTGGGGCCTTGCCCCGGTTAATGGTTACACAACACAACAACCATTAAGGTATGCCATTTTTATTTACTTTTCAAGGAACAATTGAACTGAAAGTGTCCATAATATTTTACATTATCATAAAATCACTCCGGCCCCTTTTTTGGCGCTTGCGGGAACTCACCCTTTAAGGCCTTCTCTATCATAGTTTTAACTTCGGAGCTGAAGTCTTTAGTGAGTATCCATTCTAAATAGCCGCGATTTTCTTTTAGTATACTCTTCAAATCTTTCTTCCTGGCGTATTTGCCAAACATAGGATACAATTCCCCATTCCACCAACAAAACTTCCGTTCTTTATCAAAATAATCGCTTGAACTTTCGTATTCAAAATCTTTTAAAGATTCAATGCCTTGCTCTTCGCTTCCATATCTTTTAACCTGGGCATCGAGTATTTCGAGAGCCGCCTGAGCATCGCCCAAGGCTGAATGCACATTCTGAAGCTCTTTATTGCAGTAGAGATGATAAGCCGCCGCTAAATTTCTTTTTTCGTGCAGATGATAAATCTTTTGCGCATCATAAATAACGCGGTCCTTCCAATGAAAGCTTAAGCCCGCGTCAATAACCTCGCGTTCAAATATGGGCAAATCAAACCGTTGGATATTGAAGCCTCCGAGATCAGAATCGCCCATAAAGCTCAACACTTCTTTTGCTATATCCTTAAAAGGGGGCGCATCTTTAACATCGGCATCGGTAATATCGATAATCCGGGTTACATTCTCCGGAATGGGCATACCGGGATTAACGCGCTTTACATAATCCTGCTTTGCGCCGTCCGGCATCAACCTGACCATACCGATTTCTACAATCTTATCTTTTTCTACCCATGTACCGGTTGTCTCAAGATCAAAAATCACTAACGGGCGCAACAATTTAATGCTTTTTTCCATACCGGTATTATACAACTCTAAGCCTAATTCCACAATCGAAAAATATCTGAGGTCTCCACCCGCACATCCCGGCCATCCGTGGAGATAATCACCGCGCCGCTATCGCCGGTTTTATAGACCTTCGCGCCCAGATGTTCAAGCCTTTTCACAACTTTCGGCGCAGGAAGCCCAAGGCGATTATCCCTGTCCACGCTAATCACCGCAAGTTGCGCAGAAGCGGCCTGAAATAAATAATCCTCCTCTTCCCCTTCATCGCTGCCGTGATGGGGGACTTTTATTACTGTGGATTTCAACATCGGGCCGTAAGGTAAAATCTGCTCTATTGCCTGCCTCTGGATATCTGCGCAAAAGAGAAAGCTTACGTCTTTATAGACTAATTTTAAGACCAGGGAATTATTGTTGGTATCGGCTGCGCTGCCCGCCAGATGCGGCCCGGGGGGATGCAACACGAATAATTTTACCTGCGGAAAACCTGAAATTTCCTCTCCCCGCTTTACTGCGCGATAATGGGGCACTTTTTCTGTTACTGCTGTTTTATAATTATTGTAACTGGTGGATTCCTTGGGCATCCCGTTATCAAAGACATAATTCACCTTCACATTTTTCAGCACGCCGGCCAGGCCTCCTATATGGTCGTTGTCGGGATGGGTGAGCAGTACAGCGTCAATCTCATTTATACCTTTATTCCACAAAAAAGGCAAAATCGCCCATCTTCCGGCATCATTTTCTCCAGCCGGGCCGCCGTCAATCAACATCGCGCCGGCTGAATAGGGAAACTCAACAAATATGGCGTCCCCCAGGCCGACGTCTAAAAAAGTTACCGTTAATTTATCGGAGGGCGTTTTAAATAAAGGCGTCCAGGCTAAAACGCTGGCCGCTAAAGCCAGGATTATCGCCGCCTTCCCTGCGGATATCTTCAACCTCTCGTAATTAAAGAGAAGGAAAATGAGCGCATAATACCCGCAGAAAAAGAAGATACCGGGACGGGGCAAGTGAAAGAAGCCCAGGGGTATTTTAGAAATAAGCGCGGTTAATTTAGTTAAACCAAGCAGAGAAAGCCAGCTTGTTTGGGCAAAGATGACACCCAGAGGCACCCAGAGATAAGCGAAAATTAAAAAGGAGATTCCCACGCTTACAATTAGAAAAAGACAGGGTATAACCACTAAATTGGCCAGCACTGCCACAGGCGTTACAATATTGAAATGAAAAGCTACAAGGGGAGCAATCCCTATCCAGGCCGCCAGAGATACAGAAAACGCCCTTATCAAATAAAGGAAACAGCGATTGCGGGCAGGAAAGAGTTTTTCTATCTTTGGCGTTAAATAGATGATGGAGATTACGCTCAAAAAGGAGAGTTGAAATCCCGCATCAAAGAGATAATGCGGGCGAACAATCAGAATGAGCAGCGCCGCCAGGCCCAGCGAATTATATATCTTTGTCTCTCTATTTATCAAAAAGCCGAACAGGACAATGACCGCCATCACGGTTGCCCTTACAACCGAAGGGCGCGCCCCGCTGAGAAAAGCGTAACAGATTAAAAGAAAAATAGTAAGGATAAAAACCGCTTTTCGCGGCAGGCGCAAAAATCTAAACAGGGCAACTAAAATAAGGGCAATCAGCCCTATATGTAAACCGCTGATGGCCAGGATATGGATTGTGCCGGTATTAACGAACAGGCCTTTGGTATCCTGCGATAGAGCTGCGCGCTCCCCCAATAAAATA
>JAHIIS010000139.1 GCA_018899075.1 Candidatus Omnitrophota bacterium
AGTTTTGGCGAAAAGCTTGCCCTGCGCATCCTGGACAAGTCAACGGTACTTCTGGATGTAGAAAAATTAGGCTTTGAGGAGCAACCCCTTAAGGTATTAAAAGAATGCGCTCTTCATCCTCATGGGATGCTCTTGGTTTGCGGCCCGACCGGGTGCGGCAAGACCACTACTTTATATTCCATACTTAAGTACGTAGACTCTATAGAGAAAAATTTAGTAACCGTAGAAGACCCCGTTGAATATCAGCTGGACGGCATAAATCAGGTTACGGCATTGCCGGAAATCGGTTTGACTTTTGCCGCTGCCTTACGTTCAATCTTACGCCAGGATCCCGACATAGTTATGCTGGGAGAGATCCGCGATTATGATACAGTAGATATAGCCATCAAGGCAGCGCTCACAGGACATTTAGTGTTGAGCACTTTGCATACTACGAATGCTGCGGGTTCTCTGGTGCGTTTAGCCAATATGGGAGTAGAGCCTTTCCTGATTACGGCTTCTGTCCTTATGGTCGGGGCGCAAAGGCTGGTAAGACTTCTCTGTCCTGCCTGCAAAGAGCCTTATCCGGTTTCGCCGGCTTTAAAAGAGAGGTTGAAATTAAAACAAACTAAAGGATTGACTTTTTATCGGCCCAAGGGTTGTCTCAAGTGCAATAATACAGGGCATAGGGGCCGCGTAGGGATTATGGAGGTTTTAAGGATAACCCCCAAAGTAAAAGAGCTGATTGTCCAAAAAGCGCCTGAGGCGCAGATAAAAAATACTGCCCGCCGGGAAGGGATGCGTACATTGCGGGAAAACGGCCTGGCCAAGGTAATCAGGGGCGAGACTTCTGTGGAAGAGGTGCTCAGGGTTACCGTGCCGGATGGGGAGATATCTTAGGAGGAGTTGGATAAAAATGCCCAAGTTAATTACCCTGAAGAAGAAACTCAACGAGCTCCTTTTGAAGAACAAGCTGCTCAGCGAAAAAGACCTTAAAAAGGCCTTAGAGATTCAGAAAGAAAAAGGCGGGGGCAGCTTAAGCAAAATCTTAGTTGAGCAGAAGATGGTTTCCCAAAAGGAGTTAATGGTTTGCTTAGGGGGACAGCTGGGCATCCCCCCGATAAATCTTTCTAAATACAGGATAGATCCCGAAGTAGTTAAGCTAATCCCCGGACGCGTAGCCCGCCATTATCTACTGATACCTGTCTCTAAGATTAAAAATGTAGTCAGCGTAGCGATGGCCGACCCTTTGAATATCTTTGCCCTGGATGATATTAAGGTTTTGACTAAATCGGAAGTGCAGACTATGATTACCACCAGCGACGATATTGTCCAGGCTATCGAGAAGTATTATGCCCCGAAGACGGAGGATATGGCCGAGATAGTAAAGAGGGAGCAGACGAGGGTCGAAATAGAGGCAGTGGAAGAAGTCGGGGTAACAGATGTGAGCGAGCTGACCAAAGCCAGCAAAGAGGCCCCGGTTGTAAAGTTAACGGATATAATTATCAATGAGGCGCTAAAGAACCGCGCCAGCGATATCCATCTTGAGCCATTTTACGATAGGGTGCGCATTCGCTACCGCATAGACGGCGTTTTGCATGAGTTCTTCACTCTGCCTAAAAAAATACAAAATGCCCTTATTACGAGGCTGAAAATTATGTCCAATCTGGATATTACCCAGAGGCGTATTCCCCAGGACGGCCGCTTTAAAGTTAAAGTAAACGGAAAAGAGATAGATTTCCGGGTTTCGGTTTTACCCACAAGCTTTGGTGGTAAATGCGTTTTAAGGGCGCTGGATAAGTCCAATTTATCTATCGGGCTTGACCGTCTGGGATTTTTGCCCGGCCCTCTTTCGGCTTTCAAAGAGGCCATTGCTAAACCATACGGGATGATTCTGTTGACCGGGCCTACCGGCTGCGGAAAATCAACGACTCTTTACTCGGTCCTTAATCAGTTGAACAGCGCAGATAAAAATATCATTACTATAGAAGACCCCGTAGAATATCAGGTCGAACGGATTACCCAAATCCAGATAAAGCCGGAGATCGGTTTGACTTTTGCCAGCGGCCTGCGCGCGCTCTTAAGGCAGAGTCCCGATGTGATTATGGTGGGAGAGATTCGCGACGGTGAGACTGCAGATACCGCTATTAAGGCAGCCTTAACCGGAGAGTTGGTTTTAAGCACTTTACATACAAATGATGCGGCCTCGGCAGTTACCAGATTAGTCGATATGGGAGTAGAGCCGTTTTTGATTGCCTCCTCGGTAATCCTGATAGCCGCGCAGCGGCTCTGCCGGCGCGTATGCCCGAGTTGCAAGGAGCCTATCGATGTGCCCCGGGCAACACTGGATAAAATAGGGCTGAAAGCGGGAAGGGACGCCAAATTTTATCGGGGGAAAGGATGCG
Organism: Candidatus Omnitrophota bacterium; assembly: GCA_018899075.1. GTDB lineage: Bacteria > Omnitrophota > Gorgyraeia > JAFGHF01 > JAFGHF01 > JAHIIS01. Next base: position 2,385 of record JAHIIS010000139.1, read on the forward strand.
CCAAATGTAACCAGACGGGTTATTACGGCCGTATGGGCACACTGGAAGTTTTAACTATGGATGATGCCCTCAGGGAGATGATTATCAAAGGTGCAACCAGTACCCAGATTAAAGATTATGCAAGGACTTGCGGAATGAAGACCTTGCG
>JAHIIS010000140.1 GCA_018899075.1 Candidatus Omnitrophota bacterium
AGGACGCAATGTCCGAGGAAATGCCGCGAGCTCCTGCGAGCGGCCGAGGAGCGGGATTGCTTCGCCCGTCATTGCGAGGAGGCACGGAGTGCCGACGAAGCAATCTCAATGACGAGAGGAGGTGCCTCCATTTTCTCCTATTTCACCTTACGAATTAATTTTTGCGTTGGAGCCACCAGCTTCATTTTTCCATTCTGCCAAATGACAAGCGGTACCCCGCTACGCTTATGCTCTTCAATGGCCTTGCGAACAGCGCTTTTTAGAGCCTCTTCGGCTTTTTTTTGTAAAAGGCTGATATTGCGTCTTGTCATATCAATTATTCCTTTTGGGACAAATTTTACGAAACAGGCTTTCCTCAAGTAAAAAGGGACCAGACCCCCTTTTTAACTTTGCCCCCTCTAAGTGGATATCAAGTTCTCCAACTTAACTTCTGGGTGCTTGGGACTCAGTTCCAAATGTTCAGATGCATCTAAAATCTCTATCCCCACAATTTCCTCTCCAGGCCCAAAATCAATGGCGATATCTTCAGTAAGCCGCATCGTAGTTACCTCAACAGCCCCTTTCTTAAAAGAGATATACGCTGCATTCACCTTGGGATCATACTTAATCTTCATGTGCTTCACCTCCAAAATAAAATACATACACCGTAACTACAATCCGGTTTCCATCTTCTTCAACCACAATAGGCATCACTTGCTTCATCTGATAATGTTTGCCCTTCCATTTAGAGTCAAACAGGAAATTCTTACGGAATGCTATTCGCTTTTCTTTAGCGGGAGCCCTTTCTCCCTCCTGAATTGCCCTTTTTACTTCCTCTTCTGTTGTGCCACGGTCCTTAAGCTGATCTAAGGCATGCGGTGAAAAAATAATGGGTTTCATCTTTCAAGACTTCCTTATCCTTTATCCATCCAACTCCATTTTCTACCTATGTCAGTATACCACATTTCCTTATCCTGCGCAAACAAAAAATGCGCCTGTTTCTACATCCAAGCGCATCGTTTCGTATTTCGTATTGCGCGTAGTATAAAAAAGGGGCCAGGCCCCTTTTTTATGACTTCCGTCTTTCCTCTTCGGGCGGACGGGGCGGCTCTTTGGTCTTTGCCTCTTCCTCCTCTTTTTGTTTAACCACGGCGATGCCCGCCTGGCGGTGCCAGATGATAAAGAAGGCCAGGGAAAGAAGCCCCAGGGCAACAATCACTCCTAAGATGACCCACCAGGTGGCCTTAACCGAGACCCGCTCCGTTGCCGCTCCTGCGGCAACTTTACTCTCAATAACGAGCTTCTCTAATCTGGCCAGCACCTGCTTAATGGAGCCAAGCGCCTCGACGTTGTCCCGGTATACAGCGATATGGGTCTGGGGCAGGGCATCCATTGCCTGTTCCTGTTTCTCTAAAACATCACTGCTCTTCTCTTCAATATCTTTTTGCAGTGTAATCGCCGTATCAAAATAGGCGGTCTTCTTTAGCGCCTCTACCAGCTCTTTGGCCCGGCCGGTTAAGGAATCCAGCTCGCTCTGGGATATTATCCAGACGTCTTTAATCTCGATAGAGCGGCTCACGCTTTCCCCGGGCTCAAGGTCAAACTCTTTATAGACATAATATAGGGTCTTTTCTACATCGTAGTCTATCTTTAGGTCGCCAAGCTCAACGATATCCTCCGGCTTTGTCTCTTTGGGCAGATAGGCCTTAAGCAGGGCAGTTTGAGTCTTGGTCTTGGAGGGGTTGACCACCATTGTCTTTAAGATGATGCTGGCCTCTGCCTGGCCTGCCAAAAGGCAAAAAATAATTCCAACTAAGATTAATACTGTCCATCTTCTTTTGCTCACGGTAAAACCTCCAGCTTACGTCATTGCGAGGAGCGATAGCGACGAAGCAATCCCTTCTTGAGATTGTCGCGCCCCTTCGGGGCTCGCAATGACAATACTCTCGCTCCTTCAGTGATAAGGCTTCTGGTTTTGACTAAGCTGTCTGATTCGGCGTAGATGCGCAAAAGCGGCTCTGTCCCCGAAAGGCGAAACAGAACCCAGCTGCCGCCTGCAAGATAGAATTTTAATCCATCATAATCTTTAACTTTATTGATCTTAATACGTAAGAAGCTTTTTCGTTTGCGAAGATTAGCAAGTTTTGCTTTCACCTTATCTTTGTCCTGAGGTGAGCACTGGAGGTCTTTTCTTAAATAAAAACAGCGGCCAAATTCCTTTTCTCTTTCCTCTAATAAAGCCTCTATCGATTTATTTTCGGCGAGCAGCATCTCTAACAGCAAAAGGCCTGCCAGAATACCGTCTCTTTCCGGAAGATAATTTTTAAACCCTATACCCCCTGCCTCTTCTCCTCCGATTAAGATATCTTTCTTTTGCATAAGGCGGGAAATATGTTTAAAACCTATGGGCGTCTCATAAATTTTTAGTTTATATTTTTTGGCGATTCGCTCAAGAAGAGCCGTCCCAGCTATGGTCTTTACTACCGCCCCTTTTAACTTTCGGTGTCGAAGCAAATGCAAAAGCAATAGAGATATAACCTGCTGGGGATTGATGAACCTTCCCCGGGAGTCAAAAGCGGCAATGCGGTCAGCGTCGCCGTCGCAAGCCAGGCCTACGTCAAAACGTCTGCGCCTGATTAAGGAAGCAGCTTCTCTTAAGCAAGGCAAAATGGGCTCGGGTTTAATCCCCCCAAAGGAAGGGTCGCGGTCTTTGTGAATAGTAGTTACTTTGCAGGGCGTATCTTTTAAAACCCTGGCGATGTAGGAATCCGCTGTCCCGTGCATAGAATCAACGAGGACCTTCAAGCGGCCTTTCTTAAGCAGCCGCATATCAAGATACGACTTTAAAAACTTTAGATAACCGCAAACCAGATCGGCTACCTCAAGAAGACTGCTTTTGCGGGCCTGATGAATAGAGATTTTAACAGGCTTATGTTTAAAAATAAATCTTTCAATCTTATCGGTAATTCCGCTTTCCAGCGGCCCGCCAAAGGCGCCTTTAATCTTGATGCCGTTAAAGCGGGCGGAGTTGTGGCTGGCGGTAACCATAATTCCCGCAGCGCACCGGCGCGACCTCACCGTATAACTTATGGCCTGCGTCGGTAAAGGCCTATCCGAAAGGATGACTTTTATCTTGTTACCAGCTAAAACTCCGCTGATGCGCCTGGCCGCCTCTGCGGAAAGTTTCCGGGTATCATAACCCACCGCTACTTTAGTATCTAGTCGCTTGTATCTAGTATCTAGTTTTAGATAATCTACTATGGCCTGGGCAACGGCTTCGACATTCCTTAAATTAAAATCTTTGCCGATTATGGCGCGCCAGCCGTCCGTGCCAAATTTTATTTCTTTTGACATTTTTTCAAATTCTGAATCGCTCTACGAGGGTCCTTTGCCCTGAAAATATAACTTCCGCAAGCCAGAATATTCGCCCCGCAAGAGACCGCATATCCTGCCGTATCCTGATCTATTCCTCCGTCGACCCCGATATCGCCTTTAAAGACTTTGCGCAGGGATTTTATCTTCGGAATAACACTTAACATAAATTTCTGGCCGCAAAATCCCGGTTCAACAGTCATTACTAAGACTAAATCTACCTCTTTCAATAAGCCTTTTATCGCTGAAAGAGGAGTTGACGGATTTAAAGAGATGCCTGCCGCCTTCCCTAATGCCTTTATCTGGGAAATCACCTCCCGGGCGCGGCCTTCACATGCCTCAATATGGACAGTAATGTAGTCCGCCCCGGCCTGGCTAAACGCCCTGATATATTTTTGGGGCTCGGCAATCATCAGATGTGCATCCAGGGGCAAATCCGTAATTTTATCCAATGCGCGCACCACATCAGGGCCGATGGTAATGTTGGGAACGAAATGGCCGTCCATAACATCGATGTGCAAAAGGTCGGCCCCTGCCTTTTCCATCCTTTTAACCTCTTCGCCCAGCCGCGCCTGGTCTGCGGCAATCACGCTCGGCGCTACCTTAATCCTTCTTTTCATCGCTTAAGACTCCTATTTTTTACCCGACATCAACAGGTAGACACGGCTGATGTCTTCCAGGCTGACAATACCTACCACCCGCTCTCGATTTAATACAGGGACGGCTTTAATCCGCCACTCTTCCATCAATTTGTGCGCCTTAATTAAAGGGTCATTGACCTGGACAACGGGAAAATCTTTTTTCATCACATCCCGCACAAGTTTCTGCACGCCAAATTGGTGGATAGTTAAAATAACGTCTGCGCGGGTCAAGAGCCCTACAATTTTACCATGCTCTACAACGGGAAAATCCTCCTGGTGGCTGTGCAGGGTAAGCGCCAATACTTCGGAAAGCGGGGCGGATAAAGTTATACTAAAGAATTGTTCCGGCAAGACGTCTTTTACGGAAAATTTTCTTAAAGTCAGGCGTAAATCCACCTGCATACCTTCCTGGGAAGCAGCCATAAAGATAAAGAAGGCGATGATAATCAAAATTGGATTAGGGGGAGTGGAAATAAGTCCCACAAAACCAAACAAGACCGCAAAGGCGTGGCCGAAACCCACGGCAATGCGTGTAGCTTTTCCATATTCCATTCGCCTCGCCAAAAAAGACCTGAGGACTCTTCCGCCATCCATAGGAAAGGCCGGAAGCAGGTTAAATAAAGCCAGTATCGGGTTAATCCAGAAGGCATAGGCAAAGGTCTTCGGCCAGGTCTCTATTCCCGGATGAAAAAGGTTCTCCGGGCCCAAAAGATAATAGGCAGGAAGGAAAAGCACTAAAGCAAAAGTAATATTGAACAGAGGCCCGGCGATAGATATTTTAAATTCCTCGCTGGGTTTCTCCGGAATAGACCTCATCGCAGCTACTCCCCCGATAGGAAGTAAAACTATCTGCTCCACCTTTACCCCAAAATGCCTGGCCTGTAAACTGTGGCATAATTCATGGAAGGTTACACAGCAGAATACAAAAATGATGAGAAAGACTCCCCGCAGGCCATAGAAATGCCCAAAGAGAATGGGGAGCAGGAAAAAGGTAAAATGGATCCTGATAGAGATGCCGAATATATCAAATAGTTTAATTGAGCCTTTCAATCTAAAAAGACAGCCTTTCCTTAATCCGCAATTTATCCTTATCTTTTAAAGGGCCGATCAAAGCCAGATTTAAACTGTGATTTTGTAAAATTTTATTCGCCATTCGTTTTAAATCTCCGGGCCCTATTTCCTTCACGCGCCGGATAACTTCTTCGGGATATAAGAATTTATTTAGAGAGGCGAAATTTTCTCCCAGCCAAAACATATGCTCGGACGTATCTTCAAGGGCTAACATTAACTGGCCGATATAATATTCCTTAGCCCGCATCAGCTCTTCTTTCTCGACTGGTGTCTTTTTAATCTTCCCGAGCACTTGCAAAATAACCTCCAGCGCCTCCGCTACCCGGCGGTTATCAATTCCGGCGTGCACAATAAATGCCCCCGTATCCTGAAGAAACTTCAAAGATGTGC
>JAHIIS010000141.1 GCA_018899075.1 Candidatus Omnitrophota bacterium
CCTCTTTTTTTAAAGCCAATTTCAAGAACCTGCGATGCTCTCTCCAATATTCGCCCATCCCCGTGGAGCTGGGCAATTTAAAATCCATAGCAATAATGTCGATGTCTTCGATAAGGCAGGAAAGCTCATCAGCCAATATGCCGTTGGTTTCCAGATACGTAGTGAGCCCGTCGTATTTAATCAATCTTAAGAACTCTTTTAAAAAATCCTTTTGCAGCAGAGGCTCTCCCCCTGTAAGGCAAAGGGAGTGGTAAGGCTGGGTAAACCTCTTAATCCGGTGATATAATTCCAGGGGGCTATATTTATCGTAGGCAGTCAAGCGGGTATCGCAAAAGCGGCAAGCGCACTTACAGCCGTAGAAACGCACAAAGACCTGGGGGCTGCCCGCATATACCCCCTCTCCCTGGAGGCTGAAAAATATATCGGCAATCTTTGCTTTCTTCATACCAGGGGGTCCTGCGCCCCTGCCTCTCTAAAACCTTTTGCGCGCAAGCGGCAGGAATCGCAAGCGCCGCAGGGCTTCCTCCCGCCCCGATAGCAAGACCAGCTGAGTTCATAGGGCACGCCCAGGCTCTCTCCCAATTTAATAATCTCGGACTTCGTCTTATCGATTAAAGGAGTAAAAATGCGGATATCCTTATTCTTTATACCCGTCTTTGCGGCATTCCTGAAAGCGCGATAAAAACCGGGCCGGCAATCGGGATAGCCGGAAAAATCTACTGCATTTGCCCCGATAAATACAGCCTTCGCCCTTATTGCCTCTGCGCAGGAAAGGGCAAAACTTAAAAAGATGATATTTCGCGCCGGCACATACGTCGAAGGGATGCCCCGGCTTGGTCCGGGGATTTTACGCCCCGGCTCGATTAGGCTTGAGCCCTTCCAGGGCAAATCAATTTTACAGGCCAGAAATTTAGCTCCTGCTCTGCGCGCTATCTTTTTTGCCGACTCAATTTCCCGAAGGTGCCTCTGTCCGTAATCGAAGGCTAAACAATAAGGGGCGAAACCCTCTCTTTTCGCCAGATAAAGGCAGGTGGCGGAATCTATGCCCCCGGATAACAAAACAACCGCTTTTTTTGACAAACTTAAGTCTCTTCTTCGCTAAAGCTCGCCTGCGAACTCTCTGTTTCCCACACCGAAACCTTCCTCAGGATAAGGCCTTTGGCTTTAACCGACTTTTTTAAATTATAATAAATGAATTCGGCAATCTTCTCGGAAGTGGGATTGTTTTTCTTAAAGGGCTTGAGTTTATTCAAACAGGTGTGGTCCAGCCCGTTAAGGACCTTTTGCAGTTTTTTCTTCAGGTCTTTAAAGTCGCAGGCTATAGAAAGGTTATTCAGCTGCCGGGAAACTACTTCTGCCTCCACTTTCCAGTTATGGCCGTGGAGTTTCTCGCACCTGCCCCGATAGCCGCGCAGATTGTGAGCGGCGCTAAAATAAGAGCGCACCTTTATCGCATACATTTCTTACTATACCTTCTCTACAAACTCTATTTTTTTGTCTAAAAACCTTCTGCCTGTTTTTCTAAACCGTTCCGGCTCGTCGGATACGAAAAATCTGTATCCCGGAAAACCCGAGGCGCGCCTGCGGCGCAACCCATCTCTGGTTAACATCCTTTTTGCCTCCAGGGCCGCCTCTTTTGCCGAATCCACAAATTTTATTCTTGCGCCCACTGCCTTTCTGATCATCTTTTTAAGCAAGGGGTAATGGGTGCAGCCCAGAATCAAAGTATCGATATTTTTCCTGCGCATCGGGCCTAAGTATCTGCGGGCAACCTTTAGCGTTACCTCATCATTTGTCCATCCTTCTTCGGCTAAAGGGACAAAAAGAGGGCAGGCCTGCGCAAAAGATTTACATCCGGGGCCTATCTTTCTGATTTCGCGTTGATAGCAGCTGCTTCCTATGGTAGCCCGCGTCCCGATAATGCCTATGCGCCCCGCGGGCGTTATCCGCACGGCCTTTTCAACCGCCGGCCTGATTACTCCCAGAATCGGAACTTTAAATCTCCTTCTTAACGCGGGAAGGGCAAGGCTTGAAGAAGTATTGCAGGCTACGATAATAAATTTGACGCCGAATTTAAGCAAAAGCTTTACGTTCTCTAATGAAAATTTAATTACTGTCCGGGCGGATTTATTTCCGTAAGGCAGCCTTGCCGTATCTCCGAAATAGACTATTTTTTCATCGGGCAGCTCTTTAATAATCTCTCTGACTACGGTCAGCCCGCCAATCCCCGAATCGAATATCCCTATAGGCCTGTCTCTTTGCGCCATAATCAATGACGCGCCGCGCGCCCTTGTGTATAGTTACGGTTATATTGAATAACGCCTTTGGCAATTCCCTCGGCGATTCTATCCCGGTAAGAGGAGCTTTTTAACTTTTTTTCCTCGCGGAGGTTGCTGATAAAACCTACCTCGACCAAAACAGCCGGAATATTCGTTTTTAAGACCTGGAAGCGCGCCGGCTTTGCGCCCCTGTTTTTCCGCGACAACTTCCTGCTCAGGCTCTGGGAGATGAGCCCGGCCATCTCATTGGCGCTTTTTCTATCGTCGCTGTATCTCAAATCCCATATAATAGCCGTTGTGTTTTTGCCGGAATAGCCCTCATCAAGATTTAAATCGTAACTTTTAGCGGCCTCAAAAGAGCGCAGGTTGTCGTCCATAGACTCGGAAAGATAAAATACCTCTACCCCCTTTACCCATTTTGAGCGCGCGGCGTTGGCGTGGATGCTGATGAAAAAGTCCGCCTTTTCTAGATTAGTATCGGCAATCTGGCTGCGTTGAGAAAGAGAAAGAAATCTGTCGCTTTCGCGGGTCAGGACAACGTTTATCCCCGCGGCATTCAGCTTGCCTTTCAACCTTCTGGCAATATCCAGAACCGCGTCTTTCTCTTTCAGGCCCCCTTTGCCGATGGCTCCCGGGTCTTTTCCGCCGTGGCCGGGGTCGATAACCACACATCTGAGCGTTAAGCCCAAACCAGCCGGGACGGCTTTCCTTTTAATATATTCTTCTCTAAAAAACGGGTCCAGCGTCCTGCGGGCAAAAGAATGCGGAATAACCAGCGAGCCTTGATAAAATACGGCTTCTTTATCCATAGCGCGCACTGTATTGTTTAAAAGGACGACAGAGCTCTCTGCCATCACCTTTACTTCTTTATTGTCCCTGCTGAGAGTTGCTTTTTTAGCGACGGGGTCCCAATGATAATCCAAATTATAAATCTGACACAGCGATTCGGCAGAGACATACCTTGCGCCGTCTATTACAACCGTCGTTTTAAGCCCGGGAACAGAAACCGCAGGCACAGTAGCGCAACCGCATAGAAGAGTAGATAGTAGATAGTAGAGAGTCAGTCTTTTCAATACATTACACATTACACTTTACACATTAGACAATCATCTTAGGCCGTTTCTCAACCCACTATTTATACCAGAAATTAGCCCAAAAAGCAACAGAATTACACTTATTGGGCATATCTTACACCAAGATAGGCAAGATTTTAGGAATCGCCACTAAAACTGCCATCAAAGCATGCAGAC
>JAHIIS010000142.1 GCA_018899075.1 Candidatus Omnitrophota bacterium
ACCCCCGAGAAGATAGAGCGGATGGAGAAGACCGCCCTCGGCCTCGATAAAGGGCTTGTGGAAAAGGCGCCGCGGACGATTATCAAGGTATTCGAACTGGAGTATGCCAAGGCTGAAGACCTTGAGCCGAAAATAACCGCGGCCTTAACTGCAGACCTCGGCACTGTGAAGGCAGATGGAAGGACAAATAAGCTCATCGTAAGTGATTTGCCTAATAAGATTAAAGAGATTGCAGAAATGATTGGCACTTTTGATACCCAAACAAAAGAAGTATTTATTGAAGCGAAGATTGTGGAGATAACCTTAAACGACGATTTTGCTTTCGGCGTAAATTGGGAAGAGATGTTTAAGGCTTCAAGCAAGAATGTAAAGTTTGTAGGTGCCTTTCCTGCTTCAGGAATAACAGATTCTTATGGCCGGATTTCTCTAGGGACATGGCGAGAGGGGTATTATACAGATGTGGGGACAACTTCAGAAGCTTGGTACCCCGGAGGATTAGACCCCCGCCGAACTCAGGAGATTCTTACTTTTCTGAGCGAAGTGGGTAAAGTGAAGATTATTTCTTCTCCTCATATTACTGTTTGTAACAATGAGGAGGCTAAGATTATGGTGGGTACGCGCCAGCCTTATGCTACCAGCACAATTTCTCAGAGCGAAACTTCAGCTACTACTTCCTGGAACGCAGAATTCGTAGATGTCGGCGTAACTCTTACTGTGACCCCTACGATTTATAAAGGGAATTTTATAAGGCTGCATATTAAGCCTGAGGTGAGCACGTTAAGAGATTGGTTTGAGATACAGGATGAAACCGGCACAAGCCAGATTCGCCTGCCGAAGGTGGATACATCTAATGCCGAGACAACTGCCTTGATTCAAGACGGGAAGACGATAATTATTGCCGGGATGATCAGGGAAACTATAAGTGAATCCGAAAGCAAGGTGCCTTTGCTGGGTAACATTCCTATTTTGGGAAACTTATTTAAATCTACGGCTAACAACAAGGAGATGAAGGAGTTGGTAATATTTCTCACTCCCCGTGTTATATCCGGGGACAAAAATATTTTATACGCGGAGCAGATAGAAAAAACAAGGAAGGTTTCAAAATCCTATTATGAGGAAGGGAAAAAGCGGAGGAAGCCGCCGAGGCGCAAAATTCGGGCTGAAGGATTATAGAAATAAAAAAGTGATGGAAAAGAAAAACTTCATCTCTATATTGACCCTATTTTTAATTGCCTTTTTTTTCAATGGCTTTGTGGCGCCAGCAGAAGGCAGTGATTTAAAAGAGAGCATCAAAGAGCTGGAAAACTATGTAATTGCCAGTAAACAATCTACAAAGTTGCAGGAGTTATTTAATCTCTGCGGGGAAAGTTACAAAAAGGGCGATTACCAGAAGGTAGAAGAGTGCGCTAAAAAAATTCTTCTTATTGACCCTGAAAATAGAAAAGCTAAACGATATCTGTATGAAATTAGGCAGATTGATATTGATGGAAAGAAGAAAGAAAGACAAGTTCGGGCCAAAGTCCAAGAAAAAGAGCGCTTGAGACAGGCTAAAGAGTATTACCACCAGGGCCGTAAACATTACGCCAGGCGCAAGTATCAAGAGGCCATAAATACTTTAACAAAATCTTTGGAGTGCGATCCTGATTACGAAAGTGCTGCTATCTATCTCAAAAAAGCCACTTTGGCTTTAATCAGCCAGCGGAAACGAGAGCTTTCTTTGGAAGAGAGCAAACTAAGGCGTCAGCAGCGGGAAATAACCTTTAAAGAGAAAGAACTAAAAGTTAAAGAAGAAGAGCTGGCCGCTAAAAGGAAAGAGTTCCCCAAACAGCAGGAAGCGCAGGCTAAGGCCCAAAAGCTCCAATCCCGGAAAGGACAGGAAGTTATAAAGGAGATAGTAAGCGCTCAAGACGAGAAAGGGCTTAAAAGCAGGGAAGAGTCCCTTAAATCCCAGAGAGAAGAACTTAAAAGCAAAGAAACTGAGCTAAAGGCCGGAGAAGAGGCCTTCAAAGTCAAAACAGCCGAGCTAGCCATACTCAAAGAAGAAGAAAGACAAGTTCAAGCTAAGACCGAGGGCGAGAAGGCCGGCCTTTCCGAACCAGAGGGTTTCCAAGCAAAAATAGAGAAATTGGATCAACTCTTAGCAGAACGGTCTTTGAAGGAAAAAGAATTCATTGAACGGCAGAAAGAATTGGAGCTGCAATTGATTAGCATCGGGAGAGGTAAAGAATTAGCTGGAAATGCGGTTGAAGATATTTATTCTGTCTTAGAGGAGAAAGAAAAAACCAAGCAGAACCTCCCGCGGCAAGAAAATGAAACAGCAATAGAGTTATTTAAAACTATTGCTGAGCAGAAAAATACAGAAAAGAGTATATTAGATGTTAAAAATTCCTTAGAAAAAGAAAGGCAAATTTTAGAAAAGCTGGAGGAAAAAGCAAAACCAGCAAGATTAGGGTTCTCAAGGGTTAATTCTGAAATTACAGATTTAAGAAAACGAATAAGCAGTATCGAGAAATCAATTAAACTTCTTGAAAATGAATTTTTTAATAAGCAACAGGATATCTTTAAAGCTAAAGAAAAAAAAGACCAGGCGTCTCTGAAAATATTTTCAAAGGAAAAAATTATTCAGGAAGAGATAGGTACCCTAAAGAACAACATAAGCAGGAAAGAGCAGAAAAAAGAGAAGATTTTAGAAGAGCAAAAAAAGGTCTTAGCCGGGCTTTCAAAATTAGACAGTAAAAAAGATGTTTTAGAAGGGGAGATATTAGAACAGGAAAGTTTGCTGGCGAATG
>JAHIIS010000143.1 GCA_018899075.1 Candidatus Omnitrophota bacterium
AGGGGCTAATATCAAAGCCTAAATTGCCGTCAAAGTCCATAGAGCCTTTAAAGTATATAGCTATGTTACTGCCGGCTATTTTGAAATCACTGGTTTTAATCGCCTGTTGGGCAATAGTAAAATTACCGCTTGCCTCTTTAAACTCGATTCTGCGCAATTCGGGCAGGCGCAGGACATCGGCTATTCCCTTGAATGCGGGAAGCTCTAATATATTGGAGCCCGAGGCGCTTAGCCAGACTTTACCTTCACAGGCCTCGGGGTTCTTAAGATACCCGGAGACCCGGCCCAGGCTGAACAGGCGCCCGTGCACGGGAATATCTTTACCCGTTATATCCCTGATTATTTCATTCAGGTCCAGATTAAAAACATTTAGGTTCAAATTGGCAGGGAAATCCTTAGAATCCAGCCTGCAGGTTGCCTGCAAATCGATTTCTCCGCCGTATGATTTCGCATAGAATTTAGTAAGGGAGACCGTTTTATTTTCCATCTTAGATACAAGAGATAAATCTTCCAGTTTAGTTTTGTCAATCTTTATTTGCGCGGCGCTCATTTTCAGGCCGACGCGGGGATTATCCGGCTTGGAAGTTATATAGACTTCGGCTTTGCACCGGCCCTCGAGCTTTAATTTGTTCGCTATCCCCGTATATTCAGGATTTATTTTTTTTAGATTCGCTAAGTCCAGGTCCAGGTTCCCGTAGATATTGAGCAGGGGCTGGGGCAAATTCTGCACGTCGCCGATAAAATCAAAGCTGGAATCTAAGGCCTTTCCGGAAAATTTCTCGATACGCAAATCCTGCCCTTCTATATAGAAATTGCCCTGAAGATTTAGGTCCGGAGAAGTTATGTTTAAATCTATATCGGACCTTTCTTCTCTATTCACAAGGGCGCTGACTTTTCCATAGATAGTCTGGCTGCCGACAAAGAGGTTGTTTCTTACTTTGAAATCCAGGTCTAATTTTTGTTCTTTGATTCGGTAAAGCCCCTTAAAGACAAAGGGCCTTTTTATCCCCGGGGGATATAAATCGAGGCGGAAGTCCAGGTCTCTGCGGATAATCAGCGGCCAGAGGTTGACATTGAAATAGAGCTTATCTATTCTGAGGATGGGCTCCCGGGCCTTAGAGAGAATAGTAATCTTTTTTAGCTCTACGCCCTTGAAGGGGATATAGCGGATGGATTCGGCTTTGACTTGCCCTTTAGACTTTTTTTCAAGATATGCCGCCCCCGCGGTTTTTACCTTTTGGGGCAGATAGATAAAGTTTAAATAGGCAAACGCCGCTGCTGTAATGAGGACTAAAATAACAATTGCAGCAAAAAAGGCCTTTAATGGCTTCTTCATCACTTATAGTATATACAATTCTGGAAATTTTACCACTAAAATTTTTAGAATCACTGCTTAAAAACTTTTGCCTTTGGCTGCTTCTTATGATAAGATGCTAATATGATAAGGGCGGGATTAAAGGATATGGCGGGCCATACTCTAATATTACTGCTGGTTTTTTCATTTTTTATTTTTGCCTATTTGAAATATTTCGAAAGAAAGGGCATCTACTATCCCATAAAAGGGATCGACTTTACCCCGGCCGATTACGGCCTTAAATACGAGGATGTCTTCTTCGGCACTGAGGACGGCCTGAAGCTGAACGGCTGGTTTATCCCGCAAGAGCGCCCCCGGGGCACCCTTCTTTTCTGTCACGGAAATGCCGGAAATATCAGCCACCGCCTGGAAATCATAAAAATCTTCCATAAAATTGGCCTGAACGTCTTTATTTTCGATTACCGGGGTTACGGAAGGAGCCGGGGCAGCCCCTCTGAGGGAGGCCTGTACCGGGATGCGCGGGCGGCTTTTAACTATTTGGTGAGCAGAGAGGATATCGATAAAGAGGCAATCGTGGTTTATGGGAAATCCATCGGCGCAAATGTGGCTATCGATTTGCTCTCCGGGGTTGGCGCAAAGGCCTTAATCTCAGAAAGCGCCTTTACTTGCGCGGCTGAGATGGGGAAGAAATTATTTCCCTATTTGCCGGTAAAATGGATAATTACGATTAAATATGACGCTTTGACAAAGATAAGGGATATTACTGTCCCCAAATTAATCATTCACAGCCGGGACGATGAGATTGTCCCCTTCAGGCTGGGGGAGAAGTTATTTGAGGCTGCCTCCGAGCCGAAGGAGTTCTACAGGATGAGCGGTGGGCATAATGAGGCCGTATTTTTGGCCGCGGAAGAATTTAGCGCCAGGATTGACGCCTTTCTGGGGAAATACCTTGACAGGCCAACTGCCCCGCAATGAGAAATTATAACCTGAGCAGTTCTTCGCAATAGCCGCGCAGGAAGCTTTTGTATTTTGGGCGCATTCGGGAAGATTTAATTGCGCCCTGCGCCTTTCCGGAAAGACGGGAAATCTCTTTTTCGGTATAGTCCAGCGCCCCCGATGCGCTGATGATTTTGCGCATTTTCAACAAATCGGCTTTATTTACCTTATGTTTTGACAGAATTCTTTTGATGGTTAATTTATTTTCTTTGTTTGAATTGTTATAGGCATACCGCAGAAGCAGCGTCTTTTTTGCCTCCTGCAGGTCCGTAAGCGCCGGTTTTCCGGTCTTCTTTTCCCCGCCAAACATACCCAGAATGTCGTCTTTTAGCTGAAAGGCCCTTCCTGAATATATTCCGTAACGGTAAAGCCTGCGCACCTGGCTCTGATTTGCGCCGCCAAGCATTGCCCCGCAGGATAGGGGCGAGGCAAATGTATAATGGGCGGTCTTGTAATCGTATATTCTGTATATATCCTGTTCGCTGAGCTGTTCTATGTCTTTGATTCCGCTTAAAAGCTCGATAAATTCTCCTGCCCCTGTATAGAGCGCTGACTCGATGAATTTCTTCAACGCCCTTTCCTTGCGCTGCGCATCTGCTTTTATTGACAAGAAACTATCTACGGCCAGGGCATAGATAACATCGCCGGCTACAATTGCCAAATCCTGGCCGTTAAATTTAGCATTTTTAAATTTTTCTAAATAATTATTGAACATTTTATGCAGGGTGGGTTTTCCGCGCCTCGCGCGCGCTTTATCTACTATATCGTCATGCACGAGCAGAAAATCATGAAGCAGCTCGAAAGATACGGCGGTTTTGTAGAGGCCGGGGGCGGCTCCTTTAGCAAAGCCAAGATACCCGGCGACAAAGAGGATGGGCCGCAGC
Source organism: Candidatus Omnitrophota bacterium (assembly GCA_018899075.1). Lineage (GTDB taxonomy): Bacteria > Omnitrophota > Gorgyraeia > JAFGHF01 > JAFGHF01 > JAHIIS01. The sequence continues at coordinate 3,196 of JAHIIS010000143.1, forward strand.
CTTTTGCCTTTCCTTAATACGAAATCCTTTATACCCTTAAACAAAAGAGGCGATATTTTGCTCAAAGAATATGCTTTGTCTGATTGCCGAATGAGGCCTGCGAGCTCCTTTTCTATTTTGTTTTTTATCTTGTTTTGCATAGATTTTATGATATCATATAATTACCGCTAACACAATTAATATGAGAAAAATTATCGTAGTTTGCTCGATAGCAATAACGGCATTATTGATATTTTCCGGGAGTTTGCGAACTCAAATGAACAGCCCTGAAATGGCCGTAAGCGGGGCATCACCTAAGTTGCGCGAAGCAATGTTCTATCAAAGGCTGGCCGATAATGAAGTCCACTGCCGGCTCTGCTTCCGCAGATGTATCATCCCCGGAGGAAAAAGGGGATTCTGCAGAAATAG
>JAHIIS010000144.1 GCA_018899075.1 Candidatus Omnitrophota bacterium
TTTAGACAGGCCCGATTCAGGTTCATACCATTTAGGTAAAAAAGAAATAACCAGGCTTACCGATGATGAATTGGCTATTTTAAGGAATCGCTTAGCCGGTTTTGTCTTTCAGCAATTTCATTTACTTGCCAGAAGAACTGCCTTAGAAAATGCGCATCTTCCTTTAATCTATGCGGGAAAGCGTCATCTGGAAAGTAAAGCACACGATGTGATTAAAGAAGTAGGTCTTGCACACAGAGAAACCCACCGGCCGAATGAACTTTCCGGAGGCGAACAACAGCGGGTAGCCATTGCCCGTTCCTTAGTGAACGAACCTTTGCTTATTTTAGCTGATGAGCCAACAGGGAACCTGGATACAAAAACCGAAGAAGAAATCGTCGCCATTTTAAAGCGCCTGAATGAAAAGGGCAAAACCATTATTATGGTAACTCATGAGAGAGAGATTGCCCGGCACGCGGGAAGAATCATTCGTATGCGCGATGGTGAGATTATTTCTGATGAAAGAGTAGATGTTGAATCCCGGGGTTTTTCTCCAACTGCGACGGATATTTCCCCGGACGATATTCTATCTCAAAGCCGCCTGTCAAAAGGCCGGGCCGAATTTATAGATCACCTTCGCCAGGCAATTTACGCTATTGTGTCTCATAAGATGCGTTCCTTCCTTTCTATGCTGGGCATTCTTATCGGGGTGGCAGCAGTAATTGCCATGCTTGCTCTGGGACTGGGGGCTGGAGAATCTATTTCGCAAAGATTGGCTTCTTTAGGTTCAAATCTTTTAATGGTAAGCCCTGGCTCCCGGAGACTGCACGGGGTGTCCTTGGAAACAGGAGCAGTTACCCGTCTTACCATACAAGATGCAGATGCTATAGCTAAGCTGCCTCAGGTAAAAAATGTTTCTCCTTCGGTTGCAGGGCGCGCTCAAATCGTATATGGCAATAAAAACTGGAATACGCGGGTCCAGGGCACAGGAGTAGATTACGCGACAATGCGGGCAGCTGTCCCTACTACCGGTAGATTCTTTACGAAAGAAGAATTGAGGATGAGGCAGAAAGTAGTTTTACTTGGAACTACGGCAGCCAGAGAACTATTCGGAGATGCCAATCCGGTTGGCGCAAGAATTAAAATAAACCGCATAAATTTTCAGGCAATCGGCGTTTTACCGGAGAAAGGCGCCGCTCACTGGCGCGACCAGGATGATTTAGCGGTCATCCCCGTTACTACAGCTATGTATCGGCTTTTAGGAAAAGAATATATCGATTCTATTGATGTGGAAGTAAGGGATCTCAGTTTGATGGAAGAAGCCGAAAGCGCGATAGGCGAACTTATTATTAAACGCCACCGGCTCAATAGAGAGAATGAGGAATTATTTCAGATCCGCAATATGGCAGAAATTCAGCAAACTTTAGAGAGCACAACCAAAACGATGACTTGGTTATTAGGTTCAATTGCGGCAATTTCTCTTTTAGTAGGCGGCATAGGCATTATGAATATTATGCTTGTTTCGGTAACCGAGCGCACAAGAGAGATAGGCCTGCGCAAGGCAGTGGGTGCGCGCAGGATAGATATAATGACTCAATTTCTTATTGAGTCGGTAGTTTTGACATTTTTAGGCGGGATAGCCGGCGTCCTCTTTGGTTCAGGCATAGCCTGGCTTTTGGCAATCTTTGCCGGCTGGACGATAAAAGTTTCCGCTTTTTCTATTATACTGGCCACAACATTTTCTATCGGTATAGGCATAGGCTTTGGCCTTTGGCCTGCGCGCCAGGCCGCAAGACTGAATCCGATTGAAGCATTAAGATATGAATAACTCTAATAAAAGAGATAGAAGGCGAAGGATATGCAATTTGCCGTAAGCAGGGCCAAAGAAGAGGCCTTGAGGGCAAAAATGGAGGCCTTGAGAATCCGCGAGAAAGACCTCGAGGAAAAGTTTATTCGTTCAAGCGGAAAAGGCGGGCAAAAGGTCAATAAGACCTCCAGTTGCGTTTATCTTAAGCACAGGCCCAGCGGTATTGAGGTGAAATGCCGGCGGGAACGCTCGCAGGCCTTAAATAGATTTCTGGCGAGAAGGATTCTTGCGAATAAAATCGAAACGCGCATATTGGGGAGGCTATCCGAGGAGAGAAAAAGGATAGAGAAAATAAGAAGGCAGAAGCGCAGGCGCTCCAAAAGGGCGAAAGAGAAGATGCTGAAGGACAAAAGAAAGCGAGCCGAGAAAAAAAGGATGCGGAGGAATTATTATGTCAGAGTTGATATTTAAGAATTACGGTGGGAGCCACCAGCTGAGAATCCAGGATGCCCGGGATTTGGAGAAAATTCGAGTTCTCGATGATGCGCACTGGGCAGCTACCAGCGTTCCGATTAGCAGTCTCAACTGCGATAGCGTCTTTCTCTCTTATGTAGATACGGACCAAAATGGTCGCATCAGGACTGATGAGCTCAAGGCAGCACAGGCTTGGCTATTTCAATTTCTTGCCGGTCGTAGCCGTTTATCCGAAGATACCGATATATTAAACTTAAGCGATATTGATATCAGTCATCCTGAAGGTCAAAAATTACAAGCAGCCGCAAAGCTAATCTTGACCAATCTTAACTCACCAGATGCCCAGGAGATTAGCCTGGCTCAGGTGCGGGATGTGCAAAGTATTATGGCCAGTAGCGCGAATAACGGTGATGGTATTATTCCTCCGCAAGCAACAACTGAGCCTGATTTAGCTCAATTCATCGTTTCGATTATAGAGACTGTTGGTCCTGCTCTGGATGCCAGCGGTAAGCCGGGGGTTAACGAAGAGCAGCTTAAGATATTTTTCCAGGAAGCCAAAAACTTTCTTGCCTGGAAAGCAAAAGGTGAAATTCCTAAAGGAGATAATACTACAGAGGTTATGCCCTGGGGGGCTGAAACAGCGCAGGCCTATGAGTTAGTGGTTGGTTTAGAAGAAAAGATTGAAGAATACTTTACGCAGTGTGCAATGGTCAGGTTCGATGAGCGCTCAGCAACTCAGATGCAGCTTCGCCAGAAGGAACTCGAAGAAATCGATTTTACGAATAAGTCAATGATGGAAGAACGGCTTAAAGATGCCCCTCTGACCTTGCCTAATCCAAAAGGTATCCTGGACTTAGAGGGAATGCTTAACCCCTTGTATATTGACCGCCTATCTGAGCTTAAGGAAAAGGTTCTAAAACGCGCCCTTGGAGGGTCAGTCAAAAAACTTCTTATGGGATCAGCCAAACAACTTACTGAAAAACAGTGGGATAAGGTAAAAGCTATCTTTGCTCCATACCGGGCGTGGTTAGAAAGCAGGCAGGGGGCTAAAGTTGAAAAACTGGGCCAGGATTTACTACATACCTATCTTAATGGGACATACAGGCAAAGGACAAGCGAACTCATTGCCAAAGATCTAGCTGTGGCTGATGATTTGAACCAGCTCCATAATTTGGAGAAATTAGTCCTTTACCAAAGATGGTTACTGGAGTTGGCAAACAATTTTGTCAGTTTTGCCAATCTTTACTCCCCTCAACGCCGTTCCCTTCTTGAAATGGGGCGATTAGTAATTGATGGGAGGGAAATGACTTTTACAATGAAAGTTCAGGACAGGCCTGCCCACAAAAAGATAGCAGAAGACAGCTGTATGTATCTTTTGTATTTGGAAGTTACCGGTCGCCAGGACAAAGATATTAAATTTGAGATTGTGGCTGCAGTGACTTCCGGTAGCGCAGGTAGATTGCGTATTGGCAAGCGCGGGATCTTTTTTGCTATAGACGGTAGAGAGTGGGATGCACAGGTAGTAGATATCGTGGAAAACCCTATAAGCATTTGGGAGTCAGTGAAGGCGCCTTTTAAGCAATTTACCGGTTTCATTAAAAAACAAATAGATAAATTCAGCAAATCCCGCCAAACTAAGTTAGAAGCAACTATAGCTACCCCTAATGCATCGGGCGCAACGCGCGATCTCTTGTTGGGAGGAGGCATAGCTATTGCGGCTCTTGGTTCAGCCCTTGCTTATATTACCAAGGCCCTTTCTCAGGTCAAAGCGGTTCATGTCCTGGGGATGTTTGCAGGGCTGGCAGCTTTTATTTTATTGCCGGGTATAATAATGGGTTTTGCCAAGATACGTAAAAGGGATATGAGTGTTCTCCTGGAAGCATCAGCCTGGGCGGTAAATGTGCACATGCGGCTGAATGCCAGTTTGGGACGGCTGTTTACTCACATACCACGCCTGCCTGAAGGTGCGCGTAAGGAACGCAGGGATGCGCTGGCGCAGTTCGTAAAAGAGTTTGGTTATAGTTCCCTGCGCTCAAGGAAACTGACTACTATAGTAGTTTTAATTACCATACTCATTGCGCTTGCTTTGGCGCTGGCTCTGATTACATATCCTGCATTGAAGCCATTTTAAAATAGGAACATATCCCATTTAAAAGGGGCAATTGATGGTAAGGACAAAGATAATTGCCACTCTGGGGCCGTCTGCCGATAGCCAGAGCATTTTAAGAAAGATGATATTGGGAGGACTTGATGCAGTGCGTCTTAATTTCTCCCACGGAACAGACGCAGAACACCTGCACAGGATCAAGCTGGTTCGTTCTCTCAACAGAAAGATGAAACGGGCAATTAAGATAATGCAGGATTTGGAAGGCTACCGGATTCGCGTGGGGCGGCTAAGGAATGAAGTTCTGTTGAAGAAAAACGCGATGCTATATCTTACCCAGGAAGATATTCTCGGCAACGCAAAAGAGGTCCCTTTTGACTATCGCGGCCCCTTAAGAGTAATTGAGCAGGGCAGTCTGATTTATATTGACGACGGAAAAATTCTTTTAAAGGCGATAGCGAAAGAAAAAAGGCGCCTTAAAACCAGAGTGCTCAGAGCCGGGGTGCTTAAACAGAGGAAGGGGATAAATATTCTTGACGTGCATCTTCCCTTTGAGGCATTAACGGAAAAAGACAGAAGAGATTTGAATGTGGCGATAAAGTACCGCCTTGATTATGTGGCCCAATCGTTCGTAAGGAATGCAGGCGATATCCGTCTTCTCAAAGACATCCTTCACAACAGACACAGTGAATGTAAAATTCTTGCCAAAGTGGAAAGTAAAGAGGCGCTGGACAATATTGATGAAATTATCAATGAGGCCGACGGCATTATTGTTGCGCGGGGTGATTTGGGGATATGTCTTCCCATTTATAAAGTCCCCGTTTTTCAGAAGGAGCTAATTAAGAAATGCCGGCTCAATGGGAAACCGGTAGTTGTGGCCACACAGCTTTTGGATAGTATGACAGAGGAGAGACTTCCCACGCGTGCTGAGGTCAGTGATGTGGCCAATGCCATTTTAGACGGAACAACGCACCTTCTACTCTCCGGAGAAACAGCCATAGGAAAGCATCCGCATAAGGTTGTGGAGATGATGAATAAGATTATTAAAAATACGGAGAATTATCAGAGAAGGCTGAAAGAATCATTTGAATGAACCCATTCGACTTCAAAATAATCCTTGCATTTGTTTGGCCTTGGGGTTATAATCTAGCAGGACTTAAGAAGAAGATAATTTCCGCTCTGATGCAAAAAGGGCCGGGCTAAAAAGAAAGGCATGAGAATATGGATTGGAAAGATGTTCGCGGGCCGGAAGACATTATTGATATAGGCAGGAAAAAGTTTGGCGATTATGGAAAGTTTTTGCCGATAGCGATCCTGGGTTTTTTCCTGCTGATTGTATTAGCGGGGACGATATATTCTATCGGCCCGGATGCGGTAGGTGTGGTGCAGAGATTCGGCCGCTATGCTTATACCACTTCACCAGGCCTGCATATAAAACTTCCCTTTGGGATTGACAGGGTAACCCCGGTCAAGATACAGCGGGTATTTAAAGAGGAGTTTGGAATAAGGACCCTGCGCGCCGGGATAAAGACACAATATTCCCCCCGCAAATATCCTGAAGAATCCTTGATGCTTACCGGAGACCTGAATATTCTGGATGTGCGCTGGATTGTCCAGTTTAAGGTCAAAGACGCGATTAAACTCCTTTTTAAAACCAGAGACCCTGTGGATAATGTCCGGGATATCTCGGAAGTAGTGATGCGCCGGCTTGTAGGCGATTACCGCGTAGATGAGGTGCTCACCACAAAGAGAGAGGAGATAAACGACCTTGCGCAGCTTGAGATGCAAAAGATTCTGGATAGTTACCGGACCGGGGTTCAGGTTGTCACGGTCAAACTTCAGGATGTCAATCCTCCCGATGAGGTAAAACCGGCCTTCAATGAGGTAAACGAAGCAAAACAGGAGAAGGAGCGGATGATTAACCAGGCCTGGGAGGCCTATAATAAGGCTATCCCTCGGGCCCGCGGTGAGGCGGAAAAGGTCATTCGCGAAGCTGAAGGGTACCAGTTAGATAAGGTAAACCGGGCCAAGGGTGAGGCCGAGAGATTCTTAGATACCTGGGCAGAATATAAAAAGGCGCCCCAGATTACCCAGAAGAGGCTTTATCTGGATACGATGATGGAAGTTCTGCCAAAGGCTAAAGAGAAATATATCATTGATCCCCAGCAGACCTCGATTCTGCCGTTATTAAATATTGGCCAGAAAGGGGGGAGCCAGCAATGAAACCGATTTTAAGAATAATAGGGATTTTAGTAATTCTGGTCATAGCTCTATTTTTAAGCGGTGTGGTATATATAGTTGATGAGACTAAGCAAGTAGTGATTACCCAGTTTGGCAAGCCTGTGGGTGAGCCGATTACCGCTGCCGGGTTACATTTCAAAATGCCGCTTATCCAGCGGGCCCAGTATTTTGAGAAAAGGCTTCTGGACTGGGATGGCGACCCCAATCAGATTCCCACCAAAGATAAAAGGTATATCTGGCTGGATACTACTGCCCGCTGGCGAATTACTGATGCCTTGAAGTTCTTGCAATCAGTGGGAACGGAATCCGGTGCGCATGCCAGGCTTGATGATATTATCAATTCAGCCACGCGCGACGCCATTACCAGCCACCTCCTTGTTGAAGCAATCAGGAATACCAATCGCATCCTCGAGTCTACAGAGAAAGAAGAAGTGGTCGTATTTACTGAAGAGGCGTTAGAGGAGATTACCGTTGGCCGGGAAACCCTGGCCGGGTTGATTCTGGATAAGGCCAAGGTCCTTGCTCCGCAATACGGCATCGAATTGATAGATGTGCGTATCAAGCGCATCAGTTATGTGGAAGCGGTACGAAGGAAGGTCTATGAGCGGATGATTGCGGAGAGAAAGCGGGCCGCCGAGCAATATCGCTCTGAAGGTCAGGGAAAGAAGGCTGAGATTGAAGGCCAGATGGGCAAGGAACTAAAACAGATTACTTCCGAGGCCTACCGCAAGGCCCAGGGCATCAGAGGAAAGACGGATGCTGAAACAACCAAAATTTATGCCGATGCCTATAATAAGGATCCCGCATTTTATTCATTCATGAAGACATTAGAGACGTACCGCAAGACGATTGATGAGAAATCTACCATAATCTTAACCACCGACAGTGATTACTATAAATATCTGAAGGGCCTTAAGGGTAGCCCAAAAGATTAAGAACCGTTTTCCTGCTCAATTGAGAAATGTTTTTTGCCCTATCCCCCAAACCTCAAGATTTATCTTGAGGCTGTTTCTTACGGTGTATAATTTATATGAGATAGAGAAAGAAAATTTAAGCCTTTGTAATTATTTTTACTTATGTAATTATTATACAGTTTGGTGTAAGCAAGACTAAAGAACAGGCTTTAAATGGAAGAAAATCTTAAGAGAAACAAGGAACAGCGGATAAAAGATTTAAAAGAAATTGCTATCGTGATTGATACCTGGGACGATATATTCTCCGATTTTGATCCTAGGCCGCTGAGTGAACGCACAATCTCCGGAGACTTTGTAGAAGAATTAAAAAAACGATATCGAGAAACCCGTACAGGTAACTTTGTAGTAACGATTTGTGCTCCAGTTTCGCTGAAAGACGAAGAGTCCGAACGGATGGTTGCGCAGCATTTGAAAAGACATTTTCACCACAACTTTTTGCAAAAGAAAAGAGTTCTTAAGCGGATACGCATCCGTGGTATAATATTTGTTTGTGTTGGAGTATTTTCCCTAGGCTTTCTGACTCTGGCTACGTATTTTAAATTTTTAAGTACCCTCGCTATTGAAATCCTTGCAATTGTTCTTATGCCTTTAGGGTAGTTTGGTTTCTGGGAAGGACTTTCCAAGCTTATTGATACCTCACCAGTATTTATTCAGGAAGAAATATTATTTGATAAAAAAA
>JAHIIS010000145.1 GCA_018899075.1 Candidatus Omnitrophota bacterium
AAGGACTCTTCCCTGTCTATCCAGAGTAATCTCGCAGGCGCCGGAAAAATAAAGACGGTTGAACTTGCGCGTCTCTGCTTTAGTAAAAGGCAAGGATTTAAATTTTTGTTCCTGGAGCTTCCATTCCTCTTCAGTAAAGACGAAAAGGCACTTATCCAGGCCGCGAGTAATGTAAAAACGCTCGATATAATTTTCTTTGGAAACCTGGCGAAACTTTGAAGGAAAAATAAGTCTTCCTTTGCGGTCTAACGAATGTTCGTATTCTCCATAGAACATTCTACTTCCCTCCACTTTGCTCCACTTACAAGGCAAGTATACCCGATTAAAGGGGGTTTGTCAAGGGAAAAATCTTAACTTTCTGCAGAGACGCAGCTTGTTGGGGTGAAGAGGAAGGGTATCGACTATATCTTGGGGGTCAAAATCTTTTTGGCCTTAACTTCATCTTTCTTTATCTGCGCAAGCAAGGCCTTGTGGGTAGCAAACTTTTTTTCAGGGCGAATACGCTGAATAAAAAAGACTTCCAGCCTCTTGCCGTAAATCTTGTTATGGAAATTGAAGATATGCGTTTCAATGGTGTGAGCGCAAGGCAACTTTCTTGTAAAAGTGGGCCGACAGCCGATATTCAATACGCCCGGGAAAATCTTGTTATCCGTTAAGACTTTAACCGCATAAACGCCGGCAAGGGGAACAATTTCCTGAAGTGGCGTTATATTTGCAGTAGGATAGCCCAAAACCCGCCCCCGCGCATTACCTTTCTTTACTTTACCGAAAATGGAAAATGCCCTGCCCAGGAATTTATTTGCCTCCTTTATTTTACCCTTTTGAATAAGCGCGCGGATTTTTGAACTACTTATTATTTCGCCATTTATCTTGACGGGCTCTATTCTGCGTACATTAAAGCCGTATGTTTTAGATAACTTTTTTAAAAGGGCGAATGTCCCTTTTCTTTCTTTGCCAAAGCGAAACCCCTTTCCTAATATTAAACAATTGATTCCAACGGCATCGACAAGAATATCCTTAATAAAATCTTCTGCGCACATCCGCGAGAATTCTTTATTAAAATCCAGAAGCAGGCAAACATCCACATTCAGCCGGTTAATCAAATCTATTCTATGCTCGAGAGAGCTAATCATGGGGGTAGCGGCGGAACTGCTGAGAGTCCTTAAAGGATGGGGATGAAAAGTTGCGACCATACTTGTCCCTTTTAAGGCCTTTGCCTGGCGAACAACCTTCTTGATAATTTTCTGGTGAGCTAAATGCACTCCATCGAATATGCCGATAGTCAATACGGACTTTTTAAATTGCTGCTTTAAGTTTTTAATGCCTCTAATAAGTTTCATTCTGTTAGCACCTCCTCTAACTCTTGAGGAGGGAGATGCTTTAGTTTATCCAGACTTATAGCCTGATTGATAGTAAATGGTCCGGATTTTATTCTGCGCAATTCAGACATATATCCTGCACAGCCTAATTTTTCAGCAATGTCGGCGCATAGTGCGCGTATATAAGTTCCCTTAGAGCATTTGACTGCGAAATAAATATGAGGAAATATAAATCTGGTTATCTTTATTCTATAGATGTAAACTTTGCGGGGTGACCTCTCGACCTCTACGCCCTGCCTGGCCAATGCGTAAAGTCTTTTACCCTTATATTTCAATGCCGAAAACATAGGAGGCGTTTGCTCAATTTCTCCTAAAAACCGGCCAAAGACATCCTCAATCTGCCGTAAATTGTAATTCGCCGGGTTCTCTTTTTTTATAATCCGGCCTCCTCCGTCCAGAGTATCGGTGGTAATCCCCAGAGTTAAACAGGCTTCATATTCTTTATCGTGTCCGGTGAGTTCTTTAGACCTCTTTGTGAACTTTCCAACCAGGATAATTAATACTCCCGTACTTTGCGGGTCGAGCGTGCCTGCGTGGCCTGCTTTCTTTATGCGGAATCTTTTTCTGATAAAGTCTACTATATCGTGAGAAGTAAAGCCCTTGGGCTTATCTACGATCAGGATACCGTCCATTGAATTAGTCGCTAGTCGCTTGCCTCACCCGCCTTGTATTTAGAATGGCAGGCGGGTATCTTGTATCTAGTTTTTAGTGCTCTTTTTACCTGTCTCAATACCATTTGTTCTGCTTCTTTAAGGCTGCCTTTGATTGTGCAGCCACTGGCAAGCCTGTGCCCTCCGCCGCCGAAACTTGAAGCAATTTTTTGCACATCTATCGGGCTTTTGGAACGCAGGTTTAATTTAATAAAACGCTTATCGACCTGGCAAAAGATGAGCACAACTTTAACTATCTTTATAGATTTGGCGAAATCTAAAATTTTATCTAAAAGTTCGGGCTTGCCTTTTACCTCTTCAAATTCGGGCCTCTTAATTTTTATCCAGGCAATCCTATTGTCCGCGGCAAAAGAGAGCCTTGAGATTATTTTTGCCACATAAATTGCATCCCGCACAGAATTGTTTTCGTAAATTCTCGCATAAATTTCAGCAGGATTGATTCCAAATTTTAAGAGCCTGCTGCAGATATATAATGTGTTACTTGTAGTGTTGGGATGGCGAAATGAGCCGGTATCGGTAAGTATTGCTGTGTAAATATTGAGGGCATCTTTTTTATCCAATTTAGTCCGCGTAAATCTAAATAAGCGGTAAATCATCTCTCCGGTACTCGAGGCAGCAGGGTCGACCCAATTTATTTTGCCAAAATTTTTATTGCCGATGTGGTGGTCTATATTAATCACGGGCTTGCGGGCATCAATCAGACCCGCAATGCGGCCTGCCCTGCCCCTATCCGAACAATCGATTATAAATACTGCCTGGTGCGCGCGATTGGAAAACCGGCGGGAAATCTTTTTTACGCCGGGCAGGAAGCTGTAATTAGAGGGAGTCTTACCGCTGTTGACTATATAAGCTGTTTTACCTAATTTCCTCAAAAGCGAAGCTAACGCCAACTCGCTGCCTAAAGCGTCTCCTTCTAAACTAATATGAGAAGTTATCAGAAATGTAGAATAGCTCTTTATTGCTTTAATTACCTGATTCGGGTTCATTGGATTTGCCTTTATTCTTTATCTTTTCTAAGACCTCGGAGATACGAATACTGTATTCAACGCCTTCGTCTAATCTGAATGCAACTTGCGGAGTATAGCGCAATTTCATCCTCCGGCCTAACAGCTTGCGGATGAAACCGGCGGACCTGGCAAGCCCTACCTGCGTATCGCGCAACTCTTTCTTAGTGCCTAAAAGGCTGAAATATACTGAAGCATAGCGTAAGTCAGGGCTTAAATCGACTTTTGTAATGGTTACGAAACCGATACGCGGGTCCTTTAGTTCGCCATGGATAATTTTTCCTATTTCCTGTTTAATTCCTTCGGCTACCCGCTGTACACGCTGGCTCATCGTCTGCCTCTCCTAATACATCTCTAACCCTAAAGGGTAGACCTTACTATCCTTTTAAGTAAGGGTCTAATGAAAGGTCTAAGGTTTTCAATCTTTGTTTGTCTTTTCTAGTTAAAGAAAAATCACGACAAAGTTTCTCCAGCTGTTCTTCGTTTAATCTTCTAGTTAAAAGCGCAAAACAAACCAGCCAGTCATCTCCTGGCCCGGGAGATTTAAGTCTTACCTGCGCCATTTTGTCTAATCTAATCATTGGATGAATTACTTTGAGTCCACATAATCGGTTAAAACGCAAAATTGATTTTAACGGCTTTTCCTCTTTTAATAATAAAATAAACTCTCGCCCCAACCGAAAGCGGCTCAATTTTTCCGGAAGTCTTGCGGTTATGCTCTTGCGCATTAACCTGAAGGTTTTAGGTTCAATCTTGAAATTATACCTTTGTTCAAAGCGGACGGCCCGGAAGATTCTTGTGGGGTCATCGATGAAGCTTCGAGCGTGCAAGACTCTGATCTTGCCCTCTGAGAGGTCTTTGCGCCCATCAAAGAGGTCTAACAGCCGGCCAAAATTATGCCGGCTTATTTCTATAGCCAGGGCATTTATAGTGAAATCTCTGCGGAACAAATCTTCCTTTAGAAAACTAAACTCAACTTCGGGGAGCGCGCCAGGATGCGCATAGTATTCTTTGCGGCTTGTGGCAATATCGATTTTAAATCCGCAAGGCAAAGTTGCGCTCGCCGTGCCAAATCTTGGATGTGTTGTTATATCTAAATCCATCTTTTCTTTCAAAAACCTGACAAACTTGAGGGCATCGCCTTCTACGACAATATCTAAATCGAGGTCTTTTACGCCCAATAAAAGGTCTCTTGCAAAACCGCCTACTATATAAGCAGCAAAGTCATTGTCTTCGGCCAGGTTGCCGATTTTACGAATGATTCTAAAAACGCGGGCGGGCAATCTTTGCTTTAGCAGTTTTGCAACATTTTTATCCTGTGAACTCTCCATTACGGCCTCGGATGGAACTTGCGATGAATCTGCTTTAAGCGTTCTTTATCGATATGCGTATAAATCTGGGTGGTAGAGATATCGCTATGCCCCAGCATTTCCTGCAGTGTGCGCAAGTCCGCTCCCCTTTCCAAAAGATGTGTGGCAAAAGAATGGCGAAGGGTATGCGGGGTAATCTCCTTTTTAATCCTGGACTTTTTAGCATAAACCTTAACGGCCTTCCAAAATGTTTGCCGCGAAATCTTCCTCCCAAGCCTTGATAAAAATAGGTGAAGCTCCTCTTTCTGTTTAAGAAGTCCGGGCCTGGTTTTATCGATGTATTTAGTTAAGGCCTGCACGGCGTAAGTTCCCAGAGGGATTATTCTTTCTTTCTGCCCCTTGCCTGTGCATTTAACGAAACGCATATCTAAATTTAAATCATTTAATTTTAGCCCGGCAATTTCGGAAACCCGCATTCCTGTGGCATACATTAATTCCAAAACAGCTTTGTCTCTTATCCCCAGCTTCGTCCTCAAATTAGGGCTGCGCAGCAACTTCTCTACCTCCTCCGGCCTTAAAACCTGGGGTAACTTTCTCCATATTCTAGGCAAGGTAAAGACGGAGGTTACGTCATCTTTTAAATATCTTTCGTTAACCAGGAATCTATATAACACCTTTATAGCCACCAAAGCCCGGGCAATAGAATTGCTGTTTAAGCCCTTATCTTTTAAATAGAGCATAAAATTTGTAATATCATTGCGTTTAGTCTCGCTAAAAGAACCTATCTTATTTTTCTCCAAATATTTAATATAATTATTTAAATCCCGGCGGTATGAACTGATGCTGTTAACAGCCAGGCCTCTTTCTATGGAAAGATAATTTAAAAATTCCTCAACTAACTTTTTCATATAAAAGGATTATTTTTTCTTTCCTCGCCAATGCTGGAAGACGGCCCGTGCCCGGGATAAATTATCACCTCATCCTGCAAGGTTAAAAGTTTCTGCCGGATTGAATTAACCAAATCTTCTTCACAGGCAGCGGGGATATCGGTCCTGCCTATACCTTGCGCAAAAAGCGTATCTCCCGTGAAACAAAACTTACCCACCTTTAAACAAACTCCGCCCGGGGTGTGTCCCGGGGTATGGATTACCTCTAAACTGATATCGCCCACCTCTAATTTTTGCCCCTCCTCTAAAAGTGAAACTCGCGCAGGCAAGGCCAGAGGCAATCCCAGCATGCCGGAGAGGTTTAATTGAGGATTAGTTAAGAAGTCCGCGTCCAGGCGATGAATATATACAGGTGCCCCAAGGTGAACGTCTGCGCCAATGTGGTCAACATGGCCATGGGTGTTCACGATGCAGTTAAGCTTAAGGCCCAAAACTTTAAGGCGGGCCTTTATCTTTTCCGGCTCAGCCCCGGGGTCGACAACAACGGCAGAGGATGTAGCGGGTGAGCCTAAAATGTAGCAGTTGACCTGCATCGGGCCAACTACAAGCTTTTCTAAAATCATCCTTTTATCAAATATTCCCGGACCTGCCTGCACTTGAATTCTCTCTGAATTTGCCTTCTTTGTCTCTCCAGAATACTTTTAATCCGCAATGCCTGGATACGGTTTAACTTATATTCATTCAATTGTCTTACGATATCCTTTTGCTCCGATATATAGATATCCAATCTATTTTGTTTTTCGGGCAAAAGCAATTGCTGCATTTGCTGTAAATTTTCTACAATCTTTTTTGCGGCAAATACGCGTTTCTTACGATTTCCGTCTTGAGCGCTTAGCGAATTGAGCAGCTCTTCATGCCAGGTGCGCCAGAATAAAAAGTACTTTTTGTATATCTCCTCTGTAGAATATTCAGATACGTATTCTTGAGTATGGACTACAACTTCAACTTCTTTCTCTTTTTTAGGCTTGCGCACAAATTTCTTGCGAAAGGCCTCGCAGCCTGTAAGGCT
>JAHIIS010000146.1 GCA_018899075.1 Candidatus Omnitrophota bacterium
AAGATAGAGGATAAGGAACTGCTTTATCAAGAGTTGGCTAAAATAGTATGAAAGTTCTGCAAATTTTACCTGAATTGAATGTCGGCGGCGTAGAGCGGGGAACAGTGGATTTGGCCCGGCAGCTCCTGCGCCGTAAGCACGAGGCCCTTGTTATATCCAACGGCGGAGGCCTGGTAGAAGAGTTGGAATCAACGGGCGCCCGGCACATTAAGCTTGCGGTGCATAAAAAGTCTTTGTTTTCCATATTGGCCAATGTTCCCAAAGTAGCAAAAATTCTGCGGGAAGAAAAAGTTGATATAGTGCATGCCCGCTCAAGAGTCCCGGCGCTAATAGCGTTTCTCGCCTGCCGCTGTGCCCCAGGAACTAATTTCGTAACTACCTGCCACGGTTACTATAGCCGGAGTCCGGCAAGCCGCGTTATGGGTTGGGGTAAGCGCGTTATTGTCCCCAGCAGTGTTATCGCCCAACGTATGGTTGAGGATTTTGGCGTGCCGCAAGAACGCATTAGGCTCATTCCCCGCGGCGTGGATTTGGAAGAATTTAAGTTTTGGCGCAAGCCCAAAGATAAGAAAGAGAAGAGAGATGTCTTCACTATCGGAGTGGTTGGAAGGCTCAGCCCCATTAAAGGACACAAATACTTTTTGCAGGCTTTAGCTAAAGTTATCCGGGTCCTGCCGATGGTGCGCGCCTTGATAGTAGGAGATGCCTCTTGCGGCAAGGAGAAGTATAAAGAAGAGCTCAAGATGCTCACAAGGAGGTTGAGTTTAGATAGATATGTGGAATTTATGGGCCACCAGAGTAATGTGCCGCGAGTCCTGTCGCGGCTTGATGTTCTGGTTTTGCCGACAGTAACTCAGGAGGCATTTGGCCGGGTGCTTATCGAGGCCGGGGCCTGCGGCGTGCCGGTGATAGCCACCAGGGTCGGAGGGGTGGTAGATATAATTGAGGATGGGGTAAACGGAATCTTAGTTGCTCCCGGAGACCCTGCTGATTTGGCCTCAGGGCTTATCAGCCTGTTTAAAGAGCCGGCGCTTAGACGAAGGCTTGTTCTGGCAGCCAGAACAAATGTGAAAGAAAACTTTACGCTTAAACAGATGGCGGAAAAGACTATCGCGGTATACGAGGAGACACAGGCAGTATTAAGGATTCTGGTGATAAAATTAACTGCCCTGGGAGATGTTATTCTGGCCGGCCCGTCTTTGAGGGCCCTGCGGGAAAACTTTCCCCGGGCGCAGATTACGGTTTTAACAGCCGAGCCCTTCAGGCCGGTTTTACAAAATTGCCCCTATATTAACCGAATCATCGATTTCTCCTTAAAAAACAGGAGTTATAAAGAAATCTGGCGTATATCCCGTTTGTTAAGAAGATTAGACTTTGATATGGTTGTAGATTTACAAAATAACCGCAGAAGCCACATCCTGGCCTATTTGAGCGCTTGCAATAAAAGATATGGTTACGATAACGGCAAGTTCGGTTTCCTTTTAAATAAAAGAGTAAAAGAAGTAAATTTGCCGCTGTCTCCGATAAAACATCAAGCGCGCACCCTTCGCTTATTGGGCATTAAGTCCGTAAAAGAAGATTTGAAGCTGTGGCCTGAGGAAAAGGACGAGAGCTGGGCGGAAGATTTTCTCAAGAGGCACAAAAAGCAGGAATCTGCCCCCTTAATCGGTATAAATCCGGGGGCAAGCCCCGGCTGGCCTTCTAAAAGATGGGCGGTTGAGAAGTTCGCCGCACTTTTAGACAAGTTGCGGGATGCGGGGATGGAGGTAGTAGTTACCGGTAAAGGCCGGGACAAAAGGTTAGTGAAAAACTTGAGACAGCTTTCCCTGAGCCGCTTTGTTGATGCGGTAGATAAGACCTCGGTTATGCAATTGGCCTGTTTAATCAGGCGCTGCAGTGTTTATATTGCCGGCGATAGCGCTCCCTTACATATAGCCTATGCCGTAAAAACTCCTGCGGTCGGTTTATTCGGGCCTACTGATGCCCGCAGGCATACTATTGCCGCTGCCGGGCAGGTAATTATTAAAAAGGGCGTGGCCTGCGGCCCCTGTTATAAGAGGTACTGCCGCCAACATAGATGTATGAAGGAAATTGCGGTAGAAGAAGTATTCGAGGCGGTCAACCGGCTTTTGAGATGAGACTAATGCCTGACTCGGGGCCGGCTCACGCGGGGACGCTCGTTTTGCCCCAGCGTGGCAAAACTTCGCTCGCGGTTTTGGCCTCGCTCTTCGCAAAGTTCCAAAATACGGCGAAACCGTGCCCGCTCGGCCAAAACACGCCCCGCTTTGAGCCAACCCCGAGCCAGCCATTATATAGGGTAAAGTTGAAAAGCTCGGTGTTTTTGGTGAGCGAGCATAAGAATTTTTTTGGCAAAAGAC
>JAHIIS010000147.1 GCA_018899075.1 Candidatus Omnitrophota bacterium
CGGCTGGAACTTTATGGGGGCTTGCGAGTATATTTTAGGTATTCGCCGGGAATTCGGCGGCTTAAAGATCGACCCCTGCATTCCCAAACAATGGAAGGGCTTTAAGGTCAGGCGGCCGTTTAGAGGCAGCGTCTATGAAATAGAAGTGAAAAACCCGCACCGGGTTTCGCGGGGAGTAAAGAAGATTTTAGCGGACGGCCGGCCTTTGGAGGGCAATGTTGTCCCTGCTTTTGCCGACGGAAAACTACACAGGATTAAAGTAATAATGGGGTAGAGATGGAAAAAAGACAATCTATACGCTTGGAAAAGACCCTCCCTGTAAGGTTTGACTTACCGGGCCTGCCAAGTGAGCCTCGCGCTTTTGAGGCCTTGACCAGGAATATCGCCGAAGGCGGAGTATTTATTGAGACCGACCTTGTGCAAGATGAAAATTTTAGTTTGCGCAAAGAGACGCTCCTAAATCTAGAGCTCGAGCTTTTAGGCGAGGCTCAGAGGATAAGGCCCCGGGCTAAAATTGCCTGGATAAGCAGGAAGTCCCGCGCCCCCCGCAAGAGAAGGAACGGCTTTGGCGTAAGATTTGTCCAGCTCAGCGCGCAGGAAAGAAGGCTGGTTTCGTTATTTATCTCCAGAGAGACGCTGGCGCAGAGTGAACTCGTAGAAAAAGAGACTCCCGTTGTATCGGAAGAGCAAAAATTAACGGACAGGCAGCGCAGAAACCTGGAGATTCTGGGCGCCATCAGGAAAAACAGATTAATTTCCCGCGCCGAAATCTCCAAACACACCGATATAAATATAGTTACGGTTTCTAATTATATCGACACCTATCTTAAGAAAGGCCTGGTCTTTGAAAGAGGGCTGGATATCTCCACGGGCGGCAGAAGGCCGGAACTGGTAGAAATAAATTCTGACTATGGATATATAATCGGGGTCGATTTGGGCCCTTTAAATGAAAGCGCCCCCTCAATGCAGGCAGTAGCTGTCGATTTTACTGCCCGCCTAAAAGGCAGGGCGTTAGAAAAAAGGGAAGGCGATAATATTGAAGAGTCTTTAGGCATCTTGAAGGACTTAATTGCAGAGGTCCTGGCAGGCGCACGGCTGGACAGGAAAAAGGTCAGGGGAATTGGCCTGGGTATTTGCGGAATAATGGATAAATTCGGCGGCACTGTGCGTAATCCGTTCACCGGGGCTGCTTTCGCTAATTACGAGGCGCTTAAAAAAGAATTAGAGAATGAATTCGGCCTTCCGGTATTTATTGAAAATGCCGCGGCTTGCGCCTTATTTGCAGAAAAATGGGCAGGGACAAGCTTAGAGGCAAAAGCAGCCGATAACATTATTTACGTCTTTTCGGATAATCAGTGCGCAATTATGCTTAAAGGCGAGTTATATACGGGCGCGAGCAAAAGCGCAGGACAATTAAATCTTGCTCAGGATTTAGAGATGGCGCTGGATGTTAAAATCGCCTATTTGGTAAATATTTTTAATCCACAGGTGGTGATAATCGGTAGAAACTTTTGCCAGTCAGACGATGCCTTCCCAGAGACAATCCGGCGCACAGTAAACCTGCGGGCCTTCCGGGAAAGCGCGCAACAAGTGCGGATTGTTCCTGCTACTCTGGGAGAAGGGGCTGTAGCCTTGGGAGCTGCGTCTCTAGTAATCGAAGCCGCGTTTGCGAACATGTAATTAACATATAATTAAGGAAAAGGGAAACGAAAGGGTGGGGGGGATGAATAAAAAGATTAAAACTCTTTTGATTGTCTTAGGGATAGTTTCTCTGTCAGGCGCGGGCCTGTCAGCGTGGATTTATTTTTCTGCCCAGACAGAAATTGCCAGGTATGCCCGCAAGCACAGCGAATTAGAAAAGCGCAATACCCGTCTTGGGGAAAGATTGGATGCCGCCGAGAAGCAGGCCCGGCAATGGCAGGGAAAGTCCGAATCGATAACCGCCGCTCTAAATAAACTGGGCAAAGAACACACCCTCCTTCAAGGCCAATATACCTCCTTACTTAAAGAAAAAGATTCGTTAGTCGAAGAGTACAGGGGCGTTAGCGGGCAGTTAGAAAAACTGAAAGCCCTCTATTCTGAGGAACAAAAAAAGCCAAAAAAGATAGACGCTTCGGATGAATTTTTGTCTTCTCTTCTGGAAGAAAAGGCGCTCTTGCAGGTAGAAATAGAAAAATTAAGAGAGCAGATTGAAGGCGCTGAAAGACAAATGCGCCCTTCGCAGGAGAAGCTCGCTCAACTGGAGGCGGAAAAAGGGATGCTAGAGAGAAAGTTAGAGGATATTGAAAAAGCATCGGGCCTGTTAAGCAGTGACCTTTTGCGAGAG
>JAHIIS010000148.1 GCA_018899075.1 Candidatus Omnitrophota bacterium
AATCAGCGTAAATGAGTCCACTTAGCCGACTGCCCCTTGCCGA
Source organism: Candidatus Omnitrophota bacterium (assembly GCA_018899075.1). Taxonomy (GTDB): domain Bacteria; phylum Omnitrophota; class Gorgyraeia; order JAFGHF01; family JAFGHF01; genus JAHIIS01. Next base: position 44 of record JAHIIS010000148.1, read on the forward strand.
GACTTTTAATCTTTTTTTCTTTTTGCAACCAAAGAAGCACCTTCTTAATCATCACCCGGCTCACGCTGGTAAATAAAAGGGGACATAAATAAAAGGGGACAGATTTATTTTATTCTTCTTTCCCATTTATCCATTATCCCCTTAACATAGGGATAGCATCTTTTAGGGTTGGCCGGACTCTTTTTAGCCGCTATATCGAAGGCCGCCTTTACGCGCTTCTCTCCGAAGGTATCTATCCTTTTGATGATATCTTCTATTACCTTGGGGTTGCTCTCCTCATAGACAATCTCGGCGTAGCCTCTGGCCCTCTTTATGTTATCTACCCCGTAAAGCAGCTCTAATCTATCCCATTCGCCTTCCAACCAGGCCGGGTCATATAGATTAAGTGCTTTATAGGATTTGGCAAGGCGGCTCTAAGGATCTTAGAACTAGCGGTACACTTCCCCAATTACCTTAAGAAACGGTCTCTATGCGTCTGGGATTTGCTGGGATTTTATGGAAAAAATTATTTATTTCACCAATATTGAAAGTGTGTCTACACTCAGGCAACGAACTTATAAATGCTCTTCCGTAGTATCTCGTTCTAATACGTGGGTCAAGAATTGCCACAATACCCCTGTCTTTCTTTGTCCTTATCAGCCTACCAAATCCCTGTTTAAACATCATTACGGCCTGGGGGACTTGATACTCCGTAAATGGATTCTTGTTCCTGGACTGTATTAATTCCATCCTCGCTTCTGTTATAGGGTCATCCGGGACCAAAAAGGGCAGTTTTGTAATAATTACGCATTCTAAGGGCTCACCCGGCACATCTATGCCTTGCCAGAAGGTGTTTGTCCCTAAAAGAACGGAATTTTGATTGTTTTTGAAGTCTTCCAAGAGGATATAGCGGGGCCTGTCTCCTTGCCGTAATAAGTTTATATCTCTGTAGGCCGAAGTTAAATCCTGGTGCACAGCGTTTAACATCCTGTAGCTAGTGAAGAGGATAAATATCCTTCCTTTCATGATGTCTATTATCTTCTTGATGTGCTCAAGGGCGTGTTTTTGGAATAGTTCAAGTTCATCGCTGGGGTCTTCTATTTCTTCTGGAAGATAGAGCAGGACATTTTCTTTGTAATTGAAGGGTGAGCCTATAAGCAGCTCCCGGGCGTCCTTTATGCCGAGGCGCCCTTTTGTGAAATCGAAGCTATTATTTACAGAAAGAGTCGCGGAGGTGAGCACAATGGGTCTTATTTTGCTAAAAAGCTGCTTATCCAGTTCTTCGGCAATCTCTATAGGAGAGGCAAAAAGAGAATATCTTATACCCCGCTTTCTTGCGGACACTTCAATCCAATAGACATAATCGTCTCTTTCGCGCCCTAAAATAAAGTTCAGGGCCGTAGATAAATTGGCGCAATTTTTATAACAAGACTTTACTAAAACCTCGCTCTCTTCATTCGTTACATAGTCCAATAATTCGGCAATGGAACTACTCAGCCTTTTCAAGGGCTCTTCAATGTAATTAAAAATGACGTTCTTTGTCCTTATCCTCTTTGAGGCACTCTCTGTGCCGAAGACATCGCCGATTTCGTGAAAGAACCTATCCGAGGCAAGCCTTGCCTCAATTAGATTTTTTTCAATTTGTTCTGCGGTTTTGGAATTTATGGCCTTGAATTTAAATAGGAAGCCGCGTTTTGTATTCGGATTATAGAGCGAATCGAATAGATACTTGATTTTTGAATTGCTTACTTCAAGGCCAAGATAGCTTGTAGCCACATCTTCTAATGTCTGGGCCTCATCAAAGACTACTGCCTGAAAATGCGGAAGGACCTGCCCGCCTGAGGCAAGGTTGGTGAAAAATAGGGCGTGATTCGTTATCAATATATGGGACTTTTTCTCCTTCCTTTTTGCCTTCTTATAAAAGCAATCATCTTTATAGCGGCATTTCTTACCCAGGCATAAGTCCGGCTCTCTACATACGGCACCCCATGCCTCTTGTGTAGGGATAAAGTCTATGCCGTCTTTTGTGCCCGTTTTGGTATCATCCGACCATTGGACTATTCTTTTCAACTCTTTAAGGTGCGCATCGTCATCAAAGAGCTCATACGTATATTCGTTGTTTAGCCTTCTTAAGCATAAATAATTCTCGGAACCCAGGCATAATGCGTAATCAAAGGCTATCTCCAGAGATTCCTTTAAAAAGGGTATGTCCTTTAAATACAACTGACTTTGCAGGGTCTTGGTGTTGGTTGAGATGATGACTTTTTTATTGCTTTCGCTCGCATAAATTATAAAGGGCACCAGATAGGCTAAGCTTTTCCCTACCCCCGTACCCGCCTCTACTATCAAATGCTGATTATCTTCGATGGCTTCACCGATCGCCTTTGCCATTTGAAGCTGTTCTGACCTCAGCTCATAATCCTGCAATTTCTGAGAAATAATACCGCCTTCTCCCAATATCTCGGCAGTTTTATCTTGTATTCTTAAAAGGTCTTGATTCACTATTCCCATTACATTCTTTTCTTACGGCTCATCATCCCTGCGTGCGACTAAGTTGCAGTATTCGCAAGTCTGGCTTGCAGGAGGAATGTCTGATGATAGTAAATTTACGGCATCCCTAACGAGGGTGATAATTTGTAATTTTGCATTGTTTTAATATATGCATTATATGTCTTTTAAAAATAAATCTGTCCCGTTTTACACCCCAGCGGAAGGCATCCTCCATATTTTTCTACCTCTCTTGATTTTGTCTTTCCCAGCTTTTAGCTTTATTTGACAGATAAATTTTCCTTCATTGATGAATATAGAT
>JAHIIS010000007.1 GCA_018899075.1 Candidatus Omnitrophota bacterium
ATCGGGAAAATTGCTTTAATATAATTAGTAAGGAAGAGAGTGGGAATGAAGAAAGAATATTGTTGTTCCAATAGCCACATAAAATACGCAGGGACTCATCTGATTATTGAGCTCTGGAACGGCAGAAACTTTTCTTCCCTCCTTAAAATAAGAAAGATATTAAAAGATTCCGTTAAGGCCTGCGGGGCCACCCTTCTGAAAATAAACCTCCATAAATTCTCTCCTTCCGGAGGTATATCCGGAGTAGCAATCATTAAAGAATCCCATATAAGCATCCATACCTGGCCGGAATATAAATACGCGGCAATGGATATATTTGTCTGCGGAAGCGTCGACCCTTATCGCACCATCGCCGTGATAAAGAAGGGGTTTGCGCCGGAAAAGATTCAAGTGGCAGAATTGAAAAGAGGCATATTCTAAATGTGGCTTTATGAAACGCTATATCCCGACGTAAAGCTGGGAATTAGAGGAAAACTTATTTATAAGAAGAAGACCCCCTACCAGGATTTAAGGATATACGACACCCGCCGTTTCGGAAAGGCGCTTATTCTGGACGGGACAATTCAGACGACGGAAAGAGACGAATTCATTTATCACGAGATGCTGACCCACCCCCCTCTTCTGGCTCACCCCGGGCCGGAGAGAGTCCTTGTTATCGGCGCCGGTGACGGCGGGGTGCTGAGGGAAGTGCTGAAGCACGCGATAAAAAAAGTATATCTTGTAGAAATCGACAATGAAGTAATCCGCGCCTCCAAGAGATACCTGCCCTCTTTAAACAACGGCGCTTTTGGCAGAGATAAAAGGGTAAAAATAATCATCGATGACGGAGCAAAGTTTATTCAAGAGACAAAAGAGAGGTTTGACGTTGTTATCGTGGACTCGCCCGACCCGCTCGGCGCGGCCAAGGTGCTGTTTTCCAGGAAATTTTACCGGAATATATTTTCCGTATTGAGCGATAAGGGAATGGCCGTCAGGCAGACCGGCTCGACAATTTTACAGCCGGAAGAATTGAGGCAAAATTACCGCCTGATGAAACAGGTATTCCCGTATGTATCGGTGCAGCTTGCGGCTATCCCCACTTATATCGGCGGCTTTTTTAGTTTTCTAATCGGCTCCAAGAAGATTAATCCCGAAAAGGTCTCTTACGAAAAAATATCGAAAAGATACAGGAAGTTGAAGTTAAAGACAAAATATTACAATCCGGACATCCACTTTGCAAGCACTAAACTGCCCACTTACTTAAGGGGGGGGATTGGAAAATGACAAAGACTTACGGTTACGAGTTGGTTATGGACCTTTACGGGTGCAATAAAAGGATAATCAGCTCAAAGAAGAAGCTTCAGGAGTATGCAGACAAACTATGCAAGTTGATAAAGATGAAGAAATACGGGAAAACGCTGCTTCCCTATTTTGGAGAAAAAAAGGCTTTTACCAAAGGGTATTCCCTGGTGCAGTTAATCGAGACCAGTTCCATCACCGGCCATTTTTCCGATTTGTGGGACAGGGCCTACATCAATATCTTTTCCTGCCGGAAGTTCGACCACATAGCCGCAAAAAAATTTACCCGCCAATTTTTCCGGGCAAATAGAGTAAAGAATAGATTCCTTGTCCGCTAAATATACCTGATTATTCTGCGAAAAATGAAGACCATCGCGCTTTTAACGGATTTTGGCTTGAGTGATAATTTCGCGGGAGTAATGAAAGGTGTAATCCTGAAAATAAACTCCCGCCTCAGGCTCGTGGATATTACGCACAAGGTCACCGCCCATGATATTGCCGCAGCGGCATTTTTACTGAAAGGTTCCTATAAATATTTTCCTAAAGGGACGATTTTTCTGGTAGTGGTCGACCCCGGCGTAGGCTCAAAGAGGCGTCCGATAATAATCCGCAGCAAGAATTATCTTTTTGTCGGCCCGGATAACGGGGCGCTTGAGCCTGCGGCCTGCGCGGATGGCATAAGAGAAATAGTAGCGATTGAGAATAAGAGCTATTTTCTTAAACCCCTCTCCGGCACCTTTCACGGGCGCGATATATTTGCCCCGGTTGCCGCTTACCTTTCTAAAGGAAAGAAACCCAATGTCTTTGGCCGTCCGTTGAATTCCCTTAAACAATCGGGCATCCCTTCGCCTGAAGTAAGCAAAGATATCTTAAAAGGCGAGGTTGTTTATATAGACAGGTTCGGTAATTTAGTGACCAATATAGATGAGGCCTTATTTAAACGTTTCAGGCGTAATAGCAATAGAAGATTTAAGATAAAGATAAAAGACACAAAAATAGACTCTCTGGCCGGCTCATACGAGGCGGTTAGGCCGGGTAAGCCTCTGGCGATTTTCGGCAGCTTCGGTCTCTTAGAGATTTCCGTCAATAAAGATAGCGCCGAGAAACACTTTCGCGCAAAGAGGGGTCTGGCCGTAAAAATCCTCCTGTGAGGGGACACTTTCCCGATTGGGTTTGGGGCAGCTTCCCGATTGATTTGGAAAACGGTACTAATACCTAATACTATGGAAGGGTATGACGTGATAGTGGTTGGCGCCGGGCACGCCGGATGCGAGGCGGCCCTGGCTTCGGCGCGGATGGGTTGTGAAACTTTGCTCCTCAACCTGCATTTAGATACTATTGGTTTTATGTCCTGCAATCCGGCAATCGGCGGAATAGGCAAGGGCCAGCTGGTTAAGGAGATTGATGCTTTAGGCGGTGAGATGGCCCGCGCCACCGACGCCTGCGCAATACAGGTTAGAATCCTCAATGCCTCCAAGGGCGCGGCAGTGCGCTCATCCCGCGCCCAGGTAGATAGGAAGAAATATTGCTTATATATGCAAAAGGCCGTAAGAAATCAGAAAAATCTCAAAGTCCGCGCCGCGGAGGTGGCCGACTTAATTGTTAAAGATAATACTGTTGAAGGAGTAGAAACTGCCCGCGGTGAAAAGATAGCAGCAAAGACAGTGGTAATAACGCCGGGGACTTTTCTTAACGGCCTCATCCATATCGGGATGCGTTCCTTTCCCGGCGGCAGGATTGAAGAGCAAAAAGACACTCAGGGGCTTTCCCGGAGTTTGCGCGACTTAGGCTTTCGCCTTTTGCGCTTTAAGACCGGCACCTGCGCGCGCCTGGACGGCGGGACTGTTGATTTTTCCCGTATGCGGGTTCAAAATGGGGATGAGCCTCCAAGGCCTTTTTCTCTTTCTACAAAGAGGCTTGGCCTTAAACAGGTGCCCTGCTATATTACCTACAGCGATGAGAAAACGCACAGCATTATTCGCAAGAACTTAGGCTCATCGCCCCTTTATAGCGGAAAGATTACCGGCACCGGCGTGCGCTACTGCCCTTCCTTTGAAGATAAGGTAGTTAAATTTGCGCATCACAAAAGGCACCAGATATTTCTGGAGCCCGAAGGCCTGGATACGGATGTCTATTATCCTAACGGCCTTTCCACGAGCCTGCCGGAAGATGTGCAGGCGGATTTTATCCATTCCGTCCCGGGCTTAGAGCGAGTGAAGATTAACCGTTTTGGCTACGGGATAGAGCACGACGTGGTTGATTCCACCCAACTTTTTCCTGCTTTAGAGACAAAGCCGGTCAGGAACTTATATCTGGCCGGCCAGATTAACGGCACAACCGGATATGAAGAGGCTGCCTGCCAGGGTTTAATAGCCGGGATAAACGCGGCCTTGCGGGTTAAAGGAAGGGAACCGTTTATCCTTGAGCGCTCTACGAGTTATATCGGGGTGCTTATCGATGACCTCGTTACCAAAGGAACGCCTGAGCCGTATCGGATGTTTACCTCCCGCGTAGAATATCGCCTCATCCTGCGCGAAGATAATGCGGATTTGCGCCTGAGAAAGTCCGGATTTG
>JAHIIS010000149.1 GCA_018899075.1 Candidatus Omnitrophota bacterium
CTTAAATATTTAACGGTCTTTGCGATAGCTTTTGAGGTAAAACCTTTCGCCTTCAGGCGCTGCGTAATTTCTCCGGTGCTTCTTTGACGGTAACTTAAGAGCCTGTAAGCATAATCTTTGGCTTTCAGAAACTCTTTATTTTCGCTTTCCTTTAAGTACAACAAAACCCCTTCCTGTGCGGATGAGCGCGTCTCCCTGGACCTGCTTGATTACAGATTCATAATCTCTCATATTTTTGATGCGCTGCCTATTTATTGCGATAATCACGTCTCCGGGAGCCAATCCTCCCTCAGAAGCTGCGCTCTCGGGCTCAACGTGAGTAATCAACACGCCTTCCCCTTCTCTTATTCTATATCGCCTGGCCAAATCAGAAGTTATCTCGCTAACCTCTATACCCCGCCAGGCCGCCTCAGTCTGCCGGGTGAGTTCCTTTAAACTTTCCGGGCGCTCCCCTACCTTCACCTTTAAAGTGAGCGCTCTCTTCTGGCGGATTATCTCCACAGAGGCCGCCTTTCCCACTCCGGCCTTTCCTACCTCGCGCAGGAGTCCACGCACATCTTTAACCGGCTGGCCGGCGAATTTTCTAATTACATCGCCTTCTTTAAAACCGGCGTCTTCTGCGGGGCTTGCTTCGAGGACCTTCACCACAAGCGCGCCTTGCTGGTCGGCGATACCGAAATATGCCGCTAATTCTTCGTCTAAATCCTGGACGCTGATACCCAGCCATCCGTAAAGAATCTTTTTCCCCGCAATAAGCCTTGTCAATACGTCCCTGGCGGTATTGACCGGGATGGCAAAGCCGATTCCCACATTGCCGCCGCTGGGGGTAAAGATTGCCACATTGATACCGATGGCCTCGCCTTTGAGGTTGACCAGCGGGCCGCCGCTGTTTCCGGGATTAATCGCGGCGTCGGTCTGGATTAAGTCGGTATAACTGCGCCGCTGATAGGACGATTGAGGCAAAGAACGGTTCAAGGCGCTGATTATACCGGCAGTAACAGTGGGCTCGGCGCTGCCCACGGCAAATCCGTAAGGGTTGCCCACGGCAATCGCCCACTGGCCGATCTCTACTTCATCGGAATTGCCCAATTTCAGCACAGGTAAATTATGGGCCTTAATCTTAATTACCGCCAGGTCCGAACGCACATCGCTTCCTTTGAGTTCGGCCTTAAAGCTTCTTCCGTCGGGCAGCGTTACCGTAATCTTCTCTGCGTCCTGAACTACATGCTGATTGGTCAGGATATAGCCTTCTTCGTCAATAATAAATCCTGAACCCAGGCCCTTCTGTTTATATTCCCGCTCGGGAATCTCGCCAAAGAAATCCCTGAAGAACTGGTCAAAGAAACGCTCAAATTCGTCATCGCCAAAAAAGCGAAACTGACGCCCCTGGCCGAGCTTCTGGGTGTGCTCGGTGCTAATGCTCACGACCGCAGCCCCGGCTTCTCTGGCCACTCTGACAAAACTACTCTCCAGCGATTGTTCAACCGTCGCAGCCGGTTTTGCGGTTTCATATTCGGCTGAGGTGTGCGGTAAAAGGTTCAGGCGCATCGCCAGCAAAAAGCCGCTTGCCGCGCCCACAACCAAAGCCAAAATCCAAATCCTGACCTTGTTTTTTCTTAATCTAACCATCTTTTTCTCCTCACTTATAGCGCCGCAGGAGTTTTCTCTCTGACCCTTGCCTCTAATTCTTTTAATAGTTTAGGGTTCTCATCCAGGAAATGCCGGGCATTCTCTCTGCCCTGTCCGATTTTATCCTGGCCATAAACAAACCAGGCCCCTGATTTCTGCAGGATATTACACTCCACAGCCATATCTAAGAGACAGCTGGACCTGGAGATACCCCGGTCAAAAAATATATCGAATTCTGCCTTGTGGAAGGGAGGGGCTACTTTGTTTTTGACTACCTTTGCCCGCACGCGGTTGCCGATGGTTGTATCGCCCACTTTGATCTGGGCCAGGCGGCGCAAGTCAAGTCTAACCGAAGCATAAAATTTCAACGCCCTTCCGCCGGGAGTTGTCTCGGGATTTCCAAACATTACCCCAATCTTCATGCGTATCTGATTGATAAAGATTACGCAGGTTCTGGACTTGCTGATAGCTGCTGTAAGTTTACGCAAGGCCTGGGACATAAGTCTGGCCTGCAGACCCATATGAGATGCACCCATTTCCCCTTCGATTTCCGCGCGGGGGACCAAAGCCGCCACCGAATCAATGCCGATTACATCCACCGCATTACTTCTCACTAAAGTCTCGGCAATCTCCAGGGCCTGCTCCCCGGTATCCGGCTGGGAAATCAGCAAATCGTCCAGATTCAGCCCCAGTTTTTTGGCGTAGGTGTAATCAAAAGCGTGTTCGGCGTCAATAAAGGCAGCCGTGCCCCCGTTTCCTTGCGCCTCACGCATTACCGTTAAGGTAAGGGTAGTCTTTCCGCTTGCCTCCGGACCAAATATCTCTACTACTCTGCCCCGGGGAAGCCCCCCTATACCTAAGGCCAAATCCAGAGAAAGGGCCCCTGTGGAAATAACCGGGACATCCACCTTCACATTCTGACCCAATTTCATAATCGAGCCCTTGCCGAATTGTTTTTCAATCTGGCTTAAAGCCAATTCTAACGCCTTTGATTTTGCCTCTTGAACCTGTTCCTTTTTCTTCTGCTCTGCCATCTTTAGCCTCCTTATAATGCTTACTATTATAAGCCTAGTGTACTAGTTATGCCAATGAAAGCACAATAGAGAATTATACAACTTTAAGGATATTTTGTAAAGCGAAATTTCAGCAAC
>JAHIIS010000150.1 GCA_018899075.1 Candidatus Omnitrophota bacterium
AAAGTCAAATCTTAATCTATCCGGGCCAACCCAGGAACCCGCCTGTCTTACATGCCCACCCAGAACTTTCCTTAAGGCCCCCTGCAGAAGGTGGGTGGCGGTATGGTTACGGGCGATGTCCCTGCGTCTCTCCCGCGCGATTTCTGCCTTTACCGTATCATTAAGCTTAACCACGCCTTTCACTACCTTTCCTATATGAATAATTGTCTCCTCGGCCTTGCGGGTATCGTGGACTTCAATCTCTACGTCTTTATTTCCAATTACGCCTGTATCGCCTACCTGCCCGCCGGACTCTCCATAGAAAGGCGTGGCCTCTAAAACTATCTTTAGCTCATCGCCCGCTTTTGCCTGCCCTAACGGTTGTTCGTCTTTAAATAGATTGAGCACCTTTGTTTTGACCGCATAGCGTTTATCGCCAATGAATTTAGTGGGCTTAAGTCTATATTTGCTAACCAGGTTAGCCGCAAACACGCCAGCTTCAAAGACAGCCCCCTGGCGGGAGCTCTTACGCTGAAACTCCAACTCGCGCTCAAACCCTTCTTTATCTAATTTAAAACCGCGGCTGCTAACGATATTCTCCAGCATTTCTAAAGGCAGGCCATAGGTATCATACAATCTAAACGCCTCTTCTCCCGGAAGCTGAGTCTTCCTTTGTTTTTTAAGGCCGGCAATAATATCTTCGGCAAACCTGATTGCCCGCTCTAAAGTCTTGTGAAAACGTTCTTCTTCCGCCTTCACCACCTGGGCAATCTCTTCTCTTTTGCCTTCCAACTCAGGATAGGCCGCTTTCATCATCCTGCATACTGCAGGTACAATCTTGTTTAAAAAGGTTTTTTTAATTCCCAACGCCCGCCCATGCCATACTGCCCGGCGGATTAGCTTACGAATAACATAGCCTCGCTCATCATTGGATGGCAAAACCCCATCAGAAATAGCAAATGTTACTGCTCGAATATGGTCAGCAATAGTATAGCATGTGCGAAGATTTGGACTACGAGCAGCTAAATTTGCAATTGTTTCAACAATGGGCTTAAAAATATCTATTTCAAAATTATTGGGTTTGCCTTGCAGCACTGCGGCCATTCTCTCTAAACCCATTCCGGTATCGATATTTTTCTCCGGCAGGGGCTCCAGAATGTTTTCGCCTTTGCGCTCAAATTGGGTAAATACCAGGTTCCAGGTCTCTACAAAACGGCCGCAATCACATCCGGGAGCGCATTCGGGCCGGCCGCAGCCAAACTGACGCCCCTGGTCGTAAAATATTTCCGAACACGGCCCACAAGGGCCATCCGGCCCCTCTATCGGGGCATTGGCAGGCCAAAAGTTTTCTTTGGCCCCTAACTTAACAATTTTCTCCTGCGCAAGCCCAATCTTCTCTTTCCAAATTTTGTATGCTTCTTCGTCTTCCTTATAAACCGAAACCCAGAGTTTTTCTTTAGGTAAACTCAATTCCTGGGTCACAAATTCCCAGGCCAGGCGTATCGCCTCGTCTTTAAAATAGTCGCCGAAAGAAAAATTACCCAGCATTTCAAAAAAGGTATGATGGAAATTTGTCTTCCCGACTTTGTCCAGATCGTCCGTGCGCAGGCACCTCTGGCAGGTAGCGCGGCGCCTGAACCTTGTGGGTTTGCCTAAAAATTCCTGCTTAAACTGATTCATCCCGGCCGGGGTAAACAAAAGCGTAGGGTCATCTTTAGGAACAAGGGTGTCGCCGGGATATATCTTGTGGCCTCTGGATGCGAAAAATTTTAAAAACCTTTGCCTTAACTCATCGGTAGTCAATGCTATCAACCTATTTTTCAATTGCCTGTAAGATTGCCTCCTGGGAAAAACCTCGCCGGCGAAGATAATCGTATAATCTTCTTTTAAGTTTTAGAGGCTCAAGGCCCTTATAGCGGGGGCGCCGGGTAGCTGCAAGTTTTCCGGCCACGGCAATCTCGTCATACTGGCCGGCAAAATCGCTGATCACCTTTTCCGTTATGCTCTCAGCCACGCCTTTTTGTCTTAATTGATAACGTAAAAGCGGCCAGCCTGAAGGTTTTAAGCGCATCTTGGTCCGGATCCA
>JAHIIS010000151.1 GCA_018899075.1 Candidatus Omnitrophota bacterium
GAAGATAAAATAATTTTTGCCTGCTTTGTCCCAAACCAACCCCCCATAGCCCCCCCAGGCCCAAAGCAAGGTATGATTGGACAAGTTGAAAACCGCTTCCCTTTGCGTAAGCCCAGGGATTTAAGTAAGCGAGAATCCTTCTTCTGCGATAAGGGACACTAAATATAGAAAAATAAAGTACGGGTAAGGAAAGTAAACCTAAAGTAACCAGGTAGCTAAAGCGCATTCCCGCAACAAAAAACAAAAGCACAGATACAGCGCCCAGGGCAAGAGCACTGCCCAGGTCCGGCTGCAAAAGAATAAGGGCGCAAGCCCCCCCCACGCCCAGGAGCGCAAATAAGAAAGGACTGCCGCATGAGCCGGCTGGCTTTTTGCTCCTGCCTGATAAAATATCAGCCAAAAATAAAACAGCCGCCCATTTGGCCAGTTCGCTTGGCTGAAAACCGAATATTCCCAGTTTAAGCCAGCGCCTGGCGCCGCCCACCTCCCTGCCTAAATACGGCACAAACACCAAAGCCAAAAGTATCAAGGAAAAAATAAAGAGCGGCTTTGCCCAGCGGCGGATGAGGTACAAGTCCAGGCTCATGACCAGGACAGTGAAAATTGCGCCTATAAGAAGATGAAGCAAATGGCGCTTAAGAAAAAATGTGGTAGAATGATATTTTTCGAGAGAAAACATGGCGCTGGAACTATACACCATAATAAGGCCGATGCAGATTAGCGCAACCACAATCATAAATATGGAAATTCGTATATGCTGCATCTTAACTGTGAACTGTTAACTGTTAACTAAATCATGCACTGCCTGTTTAAAGACCCGGCCTCTTTCGGTATAGTCACTGAACATATCAAAGCTGGCGCACATCGGGGAAAGCAAGACACAATCTCCGGGACGAGCAAGCCGCAAAGCACACCTCACAGCCTCTGAAAGACTTGTTACAGATAAGGTCTTAACCACATCCCGGAAAGCCTCTTCTATCTTTTCTTTTGCTTCGCCCAGCAGAATCATCGCGCGAACACTATCGTTTATTCTTTCTCTAAGCGCTGTGAAATTACTGCCTTTGTCTTTTCCCCCTGCAATTAAAATTATCGGTTTCTTTATAGAATTCAACGCCCAAAGCGTAGAATCCACATTGGTGGCTTTCGAATCATTAATAAATTCAACTCCTTTAAACTCTGCCACCTGCTCCATACGATGTTCAATCCCTTTAAAACGGCGGCATGTATCTATGGCTATATCTTTTGGGACAGCGAATAGCGAACTGATGGTAAGGGCGGCAATCTGATTATCGTTAAAGCCCAAGGGAGTAGCGGCCTCATTTTTAGAGAAAAACAGAATTCTGGCTTTTGTTTTTTTTGCCATCGTTAAGCCGTAAGCGTCCTCTTTATTGAGAATTGCCCAATCAACTTCCGTTTGGTTGGAAAAGATGCGGCATTTGGCTGTAAAGTATTCATCAAAGTCTGCATATCTATCTAAGTGGTCGGCGCTTAAATTAAGGATTACCGCCACCTTCGGTTTGAATTTATCTATGCTCTCCAATTGAAAAGAGCTTACTTCCAATATAACTACATCCTCATTAGAAATACCCAGCACCTCCCCGCTGAATGGATTGCCTATATTGCCGCAAACGACGCATCTTCTCCGGGCTCTGCGAAAAATCCGGCCTACCAATGTTGAAACTGTAGTCTTTCCATTTGTTCCGGTAATGGCGATTATAGGGGCAGGGCAGGAGGCAAAAGCCAGCTCTATCTCACCGACAACAGGAATGCCTTTTTTCTTCGCCCGGAGAACCGGTAAGGAATGACCGGATACGCCCGGACTGATTACTACTAAGTCCCGGCCCTTAATTAAATCTTCCGTATGCCTGCCTATTTCTATATCAATTATACCTTTCTTATTTAAACTGCGGGCATTCTCTCTGATTTTCTGGCTATCAAGGCATTCTGTAATGCTTACCTTTGCCCCCTTTTCAGCCAAAAGATTAGAGGCGGCGAGCCCGCTTCTGCCTAAACCCACAACCGTTACTCTCTTGCCTCTTAAATCCATTTTAATTAACGCAGTTTCAAAGTCGCTAAAGTCAAAAAGGCCAGAATTGCCGCAATAATCCAGAACCTTACGGTCACCTTTGATTCCGATAAGCCCCGTAATTGAAAGTGATGATGCAAAGGCGCAACCAAAAAGATGCGCTTCTTCCTCAACTTAAAAGAAGCTACCTGTAAAATTACAGAAAGCGCCTCGGCAACGAATATGCCTCCCACCAAAAGCAGGAGCAATTCTTTCTTGATTAACACCGCCACAATTCCTACCGCCCCTCCCAGGCTTAAGGAACCGGTATCGCCCATGAACACTTGAGCGGGGTAGGCGTTAAACCATAAAAAACCGAGAGCCGCTCCCGCAATGTTGGCGCAAAAGACCGCTAGTTCCCCGCTTCCCGGCACATAATTAATTTGCAAATAAGAACTGATGTTTGCATGGCCGGTGATATAACTAAATACACTATAGGTGAGGGCAACCATAATTATACATCCTACGGCCAGGCCGTCCAGGCCGTCAGTGAGATTAACGGCATTAGAGGAACCAACAATTACTATAACGGCAAAGAGAATGTAGAAAAGGCCTAAATTAACGACCAAATTTTTGAAAAAAGGC